>CALMZF010000361.1 GCA_937870645.1 uncultured Paludibacter sp.
TAAAGGCGTTCAATGTTTTTTCAAGCATTGTTTCAACATGGCCTGCCATTTCGTCAATCCTGACAAGCTTCAACAGGGCTTCATGCGTTCCCATGTTTTCTGTTAGCAGAACAAAGCGTGCAATACCTTCGGCAAAATCACCGATACGTTCCAGTGTTTTATTGATTTTGAGTATCGATAGAACGAGACGCAGGTCGATAGCAACGGGGCTGAACAAGGCAATATAATTTTCGCAATCACTGTCAATTTTCAGTTCAAAAGCGTTAACTCTTTTCTCTAAGCTGATAACAACACGTGCCAAATCACTGTCGGAGTTTACCAATGCAGACTTAGCGTTACGCAATTGCGACAAGACGAGAACCCACATCTCGGAGATGCTGTTTTTTATCTGAAGTAATTCGGTTTCAGTATGTTTCATATTCTGTTTGTATAAAAATCTGATAATTAGTTAAGTTTTATGTGCGATTCTCAGTTACGGAAATTAGCCAAATCGTCCGGTAATGTAATTCTGTGTTTGTTCTTTTTGAGGATTAAGAAAGATTTTTTTTGTATCGTCGAATTCTATCATTTCGCCAAGCATAAAAAATCCTGTTTTATCGCTTACACGGGCTGCCTGTTGCATGTTGTGTGTTACAATAACAACAGTGTATAAATTTTTTAGTTCAAAAATGAGTTCTTCATTTTTGGAGGTGGAAATTGGGTCGAGGGCCGATGCAGGTTCGTCCATCAGGATTACCGAGGGTGAAATAGCCAGAGCACGTGCAATGCAAAGTCGTTGCTGCTGTCCACCCGAAAGTTCGTAGGCCGATTTTTTGAGTTTATCTTTCACCTCATCCCACAAAGCAGCCTGTTTTAACGATTTTTCCACAGTTTCGGTAACAGTTGTCTTATCGTTGATACCATTGACACGAAGCCCGTAAGCTACATTCTCGAAAATAGATTTAGGGAACGGATTTGGCTTCTGAAACACCATACCGACTTTTTTCCGCAATTCATCGACTGTTACATTTTTATCGTAAATGTTTTGTCCGCCTACAAGACATTCACCGGTTAAATGTGTGTCAGGAATGAGGTCGTTCATTCTGTTGAACAAGCGCAGGAAGGTTGACTTACCACATCCTGAAGGACCGATAAATGCCGTCACCGTGTTTTGTTCGATGGTCATGTTAATATTTTTCAACGCCTGGAAGTCGCCGTAATAGAAGTTTATGTTATTTGCTTCAAGTCTCATTTTATATGGTTTGATATTTTTTATTTACTATACTTTCTCCGTATGAAATTGGCAATCAGATTCATCATCAGAACAATTACAATCAGTACTAAAGCAGTACCAAATGCCATTGGTTGTGTCGCTTCAAGATCTGTACCGCTGGTAGCAATTACATACAGGTGGTATGGCAGCGCCATTACCTGATTGAAAACCGAATTAGGCAGATTGGGAAGAAAATATGCAGCTGCTGTGAACAGAATTGGAGCTGTTTCCCCCGATACACGTCCGATTGAAAGTATTAAACCGGTCATGATATTTGGAAATGCAGCTGGAAGAACCACTTTTCGGATTGTTTGAAGTTTGGTGGCTCCCAGCGCCAGACTTCCCTGTCTGAACGAGTCGGGGATAGCCTGAAGGGCTTCTTCCGTCACCCGGATAATCAGCGGAAGCGCCAGTAATCCAAGTGTAAACGATCCGGCTATGATTGAATCTCCAAAATTCAATCTGTTGACAAACAATGCCATCCCGAATAATCCGAAAACAATGGATGGAATTCCTCCCAGGTTGTTAGTCATAACTCGTATGATGCGCTTAATATGTTTGTTGGATGCATATTCGCTCATGTATATTCCGGACATGACACCGATGGGGAATGCTACAAGCATACTGCCCACAACCAGATAAAAAGTTCCAACGATGGCAGGAAAAATTCCGCCTTTTGTCATGCCATCTTCCGGTGCGGTGGTAAGAAACTCCCAGTTTATGACACCTATACCTTTTATAACAATAAACCCTATGATAGAAAAGAGGATACCCACTACCACGTAACTCATTAGTCTGAAAAGGAAAAACATGACAGTTTGAGAAACTCTTTTTCCGTTAAAATTTTTATTCATACGACTTTTTTATTTTTACTCAGTATGTACTGAACACTAATTGTTAATCCGACTGAGGTTCTTTACGGATGATCTCAGCCCAAATACTTATACCCAGTGTGAGTACAAACAATATGGCTCCCAACATGAATAATGCCTGGTATTGCACACTCCCCATAGAAGCTTCACCCAGTTCAGCGGCGATTGTTGCCGGGATGGTACGAACAGGTTCAGTAAGCGTATGTGGAATTACAGCTGCATTCCCGGTCACCATCAGCACAGCCATTGTTTCTCCTATTGCACGTCCGATGCCCAAAACAATTGCAGCCATTATACCCGATGAGGCATAAGGAATTATCACCTTGTAAATGGTTTGCCAGTGAGTGGCACCCAGTGCAAGACTGGACTCCTTCATTGCTAACGGTGTGGTACGCATGGCATCTTCGGCTACCGTAATGATGGTTGGTAAAGCCATAATGGCAAGCACAATACTTCCTGCAAGTGCCGTTTCACCCACCGGAAGATTGAAAAGTGAACGAATTAACGGAACAATAACGATGAGACCGAAAAAACCGTAAACAACCGAAGGGATGCCCGCTAAAAGTTCGATGACAGGTTTAAGAATTTTCCTGACCCTGTTGTTGGCAATTTCTGCCAGATATATTGCTACAGCCATCCCGAAGGGTAATGCCAGCAAGATAGCACCAAGACTCACCCAAAGAGTACCAAGCAACAATGGAAGTAACCCAAACTGGGATGCCGGAGTTGCTGTGGGAAACCATTCCCTTCCCGTGAAATACTCTTTCAGTGTGATTGTTTCTGCAGGCAAAACGCGTCCTTTGAACTTAATGTCGATAAACTGTTCGGGAAAAAAGCCCAAAGCGCCCGGTTCCTTTTCTATTGCCTCGCTGAGTTTTGCCGGAAGATGTTCAAATTCCGCTCCTATTTGCTCTTCGGTATACATCGAAGCTACATCGTCCATACGCAAAGGTACGATCGGGATGTCGCTGCCACCCACTTGCTTCCAGGAGGTGATGTTACCGTCAAATATCTCCTTTATCTGTGTCGGTGTCAGATTCTTAACCGGATTACTCTTATTTACGCAAAGAATGTATCCTTTTTCTACCGTCGACGACTTGAACAGCCCCCAGCCTTCGGTAAATAAAAAGATACTTATTAATAATATAGTCAGTGTTGTTATCCCTCCGCTAAAGCGCAACAGGGTTTCGACAATGGTTTCAATAAATCTGTTTTTTTTTCTCTTAAACACGTTATT
>CALMZF010000362.1 GCA_937870645.1 uncultured Paludibacter sp.
ACCTTCACCACACCCTTTATTTGCGTTTGAGCAAACATGGAAATTGTGGTAAAAAGTAAAACTGAAAATACCAATAGTACTTTTTTCATACGTTAATTGTTTGTTTATGATATTATTTATTAAAATTTTCAATCACTACTATCACCTATAAACCATCACACCAAAGTAACATTGATCGAACAGGTTATTAGAAAAAAAATAAATATTTTACTTCAAATCTGCTCTATCAATTGTTAATTTTTTGGGACGGAAAAAGTTGTGCAAGATACAATCTTTTTCTGGAAAATCGGCGATTTGTTGCCTCTTTTTGCATAAATTGATTTTTGAAATTCAAATTCGAAGCTGTCTTCAGCAAATTACCAGTTACTATATTTTAATGTTTTTCGTAGAAATATATTATATTGACAGCAATATCATCCCAAAGAAAATAAATTTATTTTTTACCTAAGTTTTACCGGATAATATGACAATAATTCATTTTAATGTTAATGCCATAATAAAATAATTCTGTTGTCCGACAATTTAATTTAAACGAGGATTTTAATCATTTCCTTTTTTTATGTCAACTTTTTTTCGGACTTTTGCTGTTTATAATCCATTCATACAAACAAAAATCATTTATATGAGAACAATATTCAAACTAGTTTTATTTTTGTCCATACCGACAATAGCTATCTCCTGCGGTTCTGCTAAAAAAACCGGAAGTACTGCCGGGAATAAAATTGAAGTTCAGGCTGTTAGCATTGCCTTTTACAACCTGGAAAATCTTTTCGATACCATTAATCAAAGCAATAATGACGAAGAGTTTCTGCCCGAAGGCGCCATGAAATGGACCGGATATAAATACAAGGCCAAACTGAAGAATATGTCCTATGTCCTCTCTCAGCTTGGGCTGGATATTACACCGCACGGACCTTCGATAATTGCCGTATCGGAAATTGAAAACAGAGGGGTACTTGAAGATCTGGTAAAGCAACCTTCCATTGCCAACCGTACGTATCAGATTGTGCATTATGACAGTCCCGACCGCCGCGGTGTGGATGTGGGTTTAATTTACAATCCCCGCGATTACGTTGTGACCAACAGTAAATCCTATGTACTTCAGACCAATGACACTTCGTTTCATACGCGGGACCAATTGGTGGTAAGCGGTTATCTGTTGAATGAAAAAGTGCATGTAATCGTCGCTCACTGGCCTTCGCGTATTGGTGGCGATGTAGCCTCAGAACCAAAACGGGTAGCTGCTGCCGGCCTCACCAAGTCCATTATAGATTCGCTCTACCGGGTTGATCCGAAAGCAAAAATCATTTTTATGGGCGACCTCAACGACGATCCGTACAATAAAAGTACGGCCGTAACTTTGGGAGCTAAAAGAAATATTGAAGATGTAGCACCAAACGGTTTGTATAATACCCTGTGGCGAACCCTTGACAGCGGAGTTGGTTCACTGGCTTACAATAATCAATGGAACCTTTTCGACCAGATTATTATTTCCGCCCCATTTCTGAATAAGGATAAAAAAACGCTTACCTACTGGAAATCTGAAGTTTTCAACAAAAGATTTCTTATTCAGCAGGAAGGCTCCTACAAAGGTACTCCCATGCGTACCCATGCCGGTGGCGTTTGGCTCAACGGTTACAGCGACCACTTCCCCACGCTGATATACCTGGTGAAAGAGAAATAATGATTTTTTTCAACTTACCGGACTTACCGGAAAGTGCTCACATGAATGAACTTTTATAAAAATTAAAAAAAACAACAAATGGAATATCCAACCTTACAGGGTAAACTGATAATGCCCGAATATGGTCGCAATATACAGCAAATGATTGCCCACGCTCTCACTATAGAAGACAGAGAGGAACGCACCCGGTGTGTGAATACAATTATTAATATCATGGGAAATCTGTTTCCCTACCTACGTGATGTAAATGATTTCAAACACAAACTGTGGGATCATGTGGCTATCATGTCTGATTTCAAACTGGATATCGATTATCCTTATGAAATACTCAAACAGGAAAATCTCTATTCCCGCCCGGAAACGATACCGTATAAAAACTCAAGAATACGCTACATGCATTATGGTCGTAATCTGGAAGAAATGATAGAAAGAGTGGCAACCTATCCGGAGGGTGAACTGAAAAATGAAATAATCCGCATGATTGCCAATCAGATGAAAAAATGTTTCCTTACGTGGAATAAAGAAGTAGTTGATGACCGGAAAATTTTCGATGACCTGCGCGAAATGTCAAAAGGAAAAGTGGATTTATCGGAAGAGAATTTCAAACTGGTAGAATCCCGCGATGTTCTTCAGGTGGCGAAAAAGAATAAGCCCAAGAAAAATCCCTCACATTAATATTCGTTCGAAAAAACAACTATCGATGTCCTCGTTCCAAATAATCGGCGGCCAGCGTCTGCACGGCTCCATCACTCCGCAGGGAGCTAAAAATGAAGCATTACAAGTTATTTGTGCTGTGTTGCTCACCGAGCAGGCAGTCACTATCTCCAATATACCTGCCATTCTGGATGTTCTGAATTTAATCAAACTACTGGAATATCTGGGTGTAAAAGTGGAGCAACTCAATACTGACACTTACCGTTTTACGGCCGGTAATATAGATCTCGCAGCCCTCGAAACCGAGACTTTCTACCGGCAAAGTGCTTCGCTGAGAGGTTCGGTGATGCTGGTAGGACCCCTCGTTGCACGTTTCGGAAGAGCGGTAATACCCAAACCGGGAGGTGATAAAATCGGCCGGCGCAGACTCGACACACATTTTATAGGTATTCAGAAGCTCGGTGCTGAGTTTAATTTCGATCCCGACAACAAACTTTATCGCATTGAAGCAAAAGAACTCAGGGGTTGTTATATGTTGCTGGATGAAGCTTCTGTGACCGGTACAGCCAACATTATTATGACCGCCGTGCTGGCCGAAGGTGAAACCACCATTTACAATGCGGCCTGTGAGCCATACATTCAGCAACTGTGCCGGATGCTCAACGGGATGGGTGCGCAGATTTCCGGAATAGGTTCCAATCTGCTTACAATCAATGGAGTAAAAAACCTGAACGGATGTAATCACACTTTACTGCCCGATATGATTGAAGTGGGAAGTTTCATTGGTATGGCTGCAATGACCGGCTCGGAAATCACCATTAAAAATGTAAAATATAACGAGCTGGGTATTATTCCGGATAGTTTCCGCCGGCTGGGTATCAAACTCGAACAAAAGGGTGATGATATATTCATCCCTCAGCAGGACAGCTACACCATCGAATCTTTTATTGATGGTTCCATCATGACCATAGCCGATGCTCCCTGGCCCGGCCTTACTCCCGACTTACTGAGCGTTTTTCTGGTTGTGACAACTAAAGCACAGGGAAGTGTGCTCATCCATCAGAAGATGTTCGAAAGCCGACTGTTTTTTGTCGACAAACTGATAGATATGGGTGCTCAGATTATACTTTGTGATCCGCACCGCGCAACCGTTATCGGTCTGGGTAATCATCTGCATCTGCGGGCTGCCAATATGAGTTCACCCGATATACGCGCGGGAATAGCATTGCTGATAGCTGCCATGAGTGCCGACGGGACCAGCACCATTCACAATATCGACCAGATTGACCGCGGTTATCAGGATATTGACATTCGACTGAATGCACTGGGAGCGAAGATAACGAGGATGTAATGCCCGACAGTTTCAAAACCATATCATCATTATCAGAAGGAATTTACAAAGAAAAAGGAAGTAAATTCCTTTCTTTTGCCATTCCGGTAAAGGATTTAGCCGAAATAAAGCCCATACTCGACAATTACCGTAAAGAGTATTACGATGCCCGCCATGTATGTTATGCCTATATGCTTGGTGCTGAGAGAAATGAATTTCGGGCAAACGATGACGGAGAACCATCAGGAACGGCAGGACGACCCATTCTGGGACAAATCAATTCTTTTGAGCTAACAAACATTCTGGTAATAGTTGTTCGCTATTTTGGTGGAATTTTGCTCGGTACCGGCGGATTGATTACCGCCTACAAGGAAGCTGCTGCCGATGCCATCAGGCAGGCACAAATTGTGGATATAACCGTGAAAGATGAACTGATCGTGCGGTTTGATTATCCGCTGATGAATGAAGTGATGCGAATAATCAAGGAATTTGACGCTCAAATCATCACACAGCAATTTGAAGCGGCATGTATGATTCAAATTTCAATCCCCGCAAAAGCGGCCGGTGCCATACATGCCAAGCTTGAACATATCTACGGAGTGATGATTGAAAAATAATTTTTCCGGTTAACAACATTCAACGATCATCGCTATCTTTTTCATAAAATATTCTCTATCTTTGTGAGCGAATATGAAGAAGATGGAAATGAAATATAATTTCTGTTTGAGCAGCTTACTACCAGCAAGTTGCAAGGATTATTCACCCCGAAAATGTCAACTGCCAATATAAATCTGTCACTGATTTATGTTGGTTTTTTATTTTTTGGAAATTAAACCAATTACACTGTTACTTTCAGCAAATAACGTATGAAAAACCGAAGTCTTGTTTCAATATCTGATTACAGCAAAGAAGAAATCCTGTCGATACTCGATTCGGCTGCCGATTTTGAGGCCAATCCCAATCGTAAAACACTGGACGGAAAAGTGATTGCCACCCTGTTTTTCGAGCCATCCACACGCACCCGTCTGAGCTTCGAAACGGCCGTTAACCGACTTGGAGGACGCATAATCGGGTTTTCGGACTCCACTACGAGCAGTTCGGTCAAAGGTGAAACCCTGCACGACACCATTCGCATGGTGAGTTGCTATGCCGATGCCATCGTGATGCGCCACACCCTGGAAGGTGCCGCCCGATATGCTTCCGAAATTTCTCCCGTTCCCATTATCAATGCCGGTGATGGTGCCAATCAGCATCCGTCACAGACAC
>CALMZF010000363.1 GCA_937870645.1 uncultured Paludibacter sp.
GTTTTTCCTTTGGTTTCGGGTACCATTTTCCAAACAAAGAGAGCTGAAAGAACTGACATAACACCATAAAGTACATACGTAAATGTGATGCTGAATGCCTCTAACGATGGAAAGGTGGATGATACCACAAAATTTGCAATCCATTGTGCAGCCACAGCAATCGCCACTGCTTTACCACGAATGGTATTGGGAAAAATTTCAGATATCAACACCCAGCAAATCGGGCCCCACGACATCATAAATGAAGCGGTGTATATAACAATGAATATCAGGGTACTAACACCGATAATATCTAAATACGCCAGTAAACCGATGGCAAACATACCTATTGCCATGCCGATTGACCCAATAATGAGCAATGGTTTACGGCCGAATTTATCCACATTGAAAATGGCTACCAGGGTAAATATGATATTTACGAATCCCATAATAACGGTTTGCCACATGGCTGCATCGCTTCCAAATCCGAGACTTTTGAATATGGTAGGAGCGTAATATAACACTACATTGATACCAACAACCTGCTGAAATACGGACAGTAAAATGCCTATTATCAACACTTTCCATCCATATGTCAGTACTTTCTCAACTTTATCATGTACTGTTTCCTTTATTTCCGATAGTATTTCTTTAGCCTTAACACTTCCGTTGATTTTGCTCAATATCATCAACGCCTTTTCATTCTGATGTGAAAGAGCCAAATACCGGGGTGTTTCGGGTACAAAAAACAATAAAATTCCAAAAGTGGCTGCAACAAATGATTCTGATAAAAACATATATCGCCAGCCGGTTTCATTTATCCACTCTACTTGTTTGCCTTTAATTATAAAAAAGTTCACAAAATAAACCACCAGCATACCAAATATTATTGCAAACTGGTTCCAGGAAACGAGTTTTCCACGAATATCAGCCGGCGCCATTTCGGCAATGTACATCGGGCAAATGGCCGAAGCCAGCCCCACTCCAATACCGCCAATAATACGGTAAATATTAAAGGAAACGAGGAGAGTAGAAACGGATGTGGTTTCGTTGAAAAAAATCATTTCGGGAAAACCCGAGCCAACGGCCGAAACAAAGAAGAATACAGAAGCAATTATCAGCGATTTCTTTCGTCCGAATTTGGTAGCAAAAATTCCGGAAATCATGCTTCCGATAATACAACCAATAAGTGCACTTGACACAGTGGAACCGTGATATAGTTTGGCTAAATTGCCATAGTGCTCGGCGTCAAGCTGAAAAAACACCTTAATTGGATCGACAGCACCTGAAATTACTGCTGTATCGTAACCGAAAAGCAAACCTCCCAGAGTGGCAACGAGCGTAACTCCGATGATGAAAAATTTATTTATTTCCTGGGTCTTCATAAGTATTTTAAAAGCCCCCTAAATCCCCCAAAAGGGGGACTTAAAGAGCGGGTTAATTGAGATTTTAGGGTAATATTCCCCCTCTTTAAAAGTCCCTCCCTTGTGGGGAGGGATTTAGGGAGAGGTTGGGGTTAGGGGGTCTAGATATACATATTTACAATTGCTTCGTAAAGCTCTTGTTTGCCGCTTATCTGTTTGGGTTCACCTTTAGATTTGGCATAAGCATACACATCTTCGAATGAAAGTTTTCCGTCTTCAAATTCTTTGCCTTTTCCGGCATCATAAGATGCGTAGCGATCAGAAACCATTTTTTTGTAAGGAGATTTTTCAAGAATTTCAGCAGCAGCTTCCAATGCTCGTGCCATAGCATCCATAGCACCTACGTGAGCAATGAACAGATCTTCGTTATCGGTAGAGTTACGACGAATTTTAGCATCGAAGTTGGTACCGCCACCCTGCATGCCACCGCCCTGCAATACTACCAGCATAGCCTGAGTTAAATCATATACATCTACCGGGAACTGGTCGGTATCCCATCCGTTCTGAACATCACCGCGGTTGGCATCGATGGCACCCAGCATACCGGCATCCACTGCACATTGCAGTTCGTGTTCGAAAGTGTGTCCGGCCAGTGTGGCATGGTTCACTTCAATATTCAATTTAAAGTCCTTTTCCAATCCAAATTCCTTCAGGAAACCTATTACTGTTTCGGCATCCACATCGTATTGATGTTTCATTGGTTCCATGGGTTTTGGTTCAATGAGGAATACACCTTTGAAACCTTTGGCACGTGCATAGTCGCGGGCTTTGGTCAGCATCATTCCCATGTGTTGTTTTTCACGTTTCATATTGGTGTTCAACAGCGACATGTAACCTTCGCGGCCTCCCCAGAATACATATGCTTTACCACCCAATTCGATAGTTGCATCCATGGCGTTCTTGATTTGAACCATGGCGCGTGCAGCTGCATCAAAATCGGGATTGGTGCTGGCACCGTTCATGTAACGGGCATGTGAGAAAACATTGGCAGTTCCCCACATCAGTTTAATGCCGGTTTCAGCCTGTTTTTGTTTGGCATAAGCTACAATTGCTTTCAAATTAGCTTCGTACTCTTCGATGCTGTTTCCTTCACTGATCAAGTCAATATCGTGGAAACAATAGTATTCGATACCCGCTTTTTGCATAAATTCGAATCCTGCATCCATTTTATCTTTAGCTGCCTGCAAAGCATCCGCTGCACCAACCCAGGGGTGTTTTTGTGTTTGTCCGCCAAAGGGATCGCCACCATCTGCACATAACGTATGCCACCAGGCCATACTGAATTTGAACCATTCTTTCATGGGTTTACCATAAACCACTTTTTCGGCATCGTAATAGCGGAATGCCAACGGGTTTTTACTTTCTTTACCTTCGAATTTGATTTTTTCCACCGATGGGAAATAAATTTTTGTTGCCATAATTTAATTTAAAGCCCCCTAAATCCCCCCTTTGGGGGACTTCAGAGATGTTAGTTTTAATTGATTTATTTGATTGACCTTTTAACTCCCAAATGGGATTTAACTTGTAATGTCTTTTTGTTTATCAGTAAAATTATTATCACCAGTTTTTTATAAACCTTTTAGCCGGTTTATAGGTACACATACTTTACCCATCTTTCGTATGCCTCGTGGGTAGCCTCAACATCGCAGGAGCAAGGTGTAACCACTTCAATCTTTTTCAGTGTGGCAAATGCTTCTTCCGGATCTTTATAGATTCCGGCACCGATCCCTGCACCACGGGCTGCACCTATCGACCCGTCGGTATTGTAGAGTTCAATGGTGGCACCGGTGATATTGGCCAGTGTCTGACGGAAAATTGGGCTCAGGAACAGATTGGCATATCCGGCACGAATAGTTTTGGTTTCAATGCCCATCTCATTCATAATATCCATCCCGTATTTGAACGAAAATGCAATGCCTTCGTGAGCAGCCCGAATGAGATGCGCTTTACCGATGCGGTTGAAATTTACGCCGTGAATAGAGCAGTTTGGTTCCTTATTGCCCAGTACGCGTTCGGCGCCATTGCCAAAAGGAACAATACTCACCCCTTCGCTTCCTACGGGAATAGCAGCTGCCAGTTCATTCATTCCGGCATATCCGATGCCTTCCGGCGCTACATTATTTTTAATCCAGGTATTGAGAATGGCTGTGCCGTTGATACACAGGAGCACACCAATGCGGGTATCTTTTATTGTATGATTAACATGTGCAAATGAGTTTACCCGTGATTGCGGATCGAATTTGGAGTCGCTGTTGACGCCATAGACCACGCCCGAAGTTCCTGCTGTAGCGGCAATTTCACCGGGATTAAATACGTTTAATGATAATGCGTTATTGGGCTGATCGCCTGCACGGTATGTTATGGGAGTTCCTTCGGCCAATCCAAGTTCAGAAGCAATATCAGCTTTCAGCGTGCCTTGTTGTCCGAATGTTGGAACAATATCGGGAATTAGAGACTGATTGAAACCGAAATAATCAAACAGAAAACCGGCAGGAGTTTCGGCTTTGAAATCCCAGCCAATCCCTTCGGATAATCCTGAAGCAGTGGTACAGGCTTTTCCGGTCATACGTGTGGCAATATAATCACCCGGAAGCATATAATACTTGATTTTAGTGTAATTTTCCGGTTCGTTCTCTTTTACCCAGGCTAATTTCGACAAGGTAAAGTTTCCGGGCGAATTGAGCAGATGTGACAAACACTTATCAGCACCAAGGGCATTGAATGCTTTCTCACCGTATGGTACAGCCCTGCTGTCGCACCAGATGATGGAATTACGGATTGCCCTCAGATTTTCATCCACCAGCACCAACCCGTGCATCTGATAAGAAATCCCGATAGCCCCGATATCGGCAGGTGAGATTTTACTCTCAGCCAATACCGCCTGAGTGGATGCTTTCAGATTTTCCCACCATGTGTCGGGATTTTGTTCCGCCCATCCGCTTTTCAGTGAAATTATTTCCATTTCCTTTTTTGGAAAAAATGCAGTGGATATACATTCGCCGGTGGCAGCATTAACCAAACTCGCTTTAACAGACGAACTACCTAAATCATAACCTAATAGATACATATATTTTTATTTGAAGCCCCCTAAATCCCCCAAAGGGGGACTTAAAGACCATGTTTATTATATTTCTAACATTTTATATTTTACGAATAACCCTTTTAATTATTCTCTTAAAATTCACTCTTGGGTAATTGAAGGAATTACTTTTTGAATTTGTACAAGCGGGCTGCGCGGTGAGGCACACCTGTTTCAGTTTCATTGAGCGGGACTACATACGGCCATTGAGCCACCTTTTTCTGAAAATTACGGATATCGGAACGGGTGTTGTGAATTTTGTCAAACAACTGCCGGAGTTGCGACATGGTAAACTTGCGGGGCAGCAGTTCAAAAAACAGTTGTGGATCACGATCCATATTAAAACGTATGTGCTCCAGCGCCTTTTCAATTATTTCGGCATGGTCAAAGGCGATGGACATATTTTTCAACTGCTTCACATCATACCAGTTAGCTATTGTATTATCGGGCAGTACCTGAATTTTACGGTCAATTTTTATCAGTGCCATATACCCCACGGTCACAATGCGTCCGATTTTGAGTTTCATGGTATTTTCGAGCCACAGAATATCCCGCGGATTATTGATACGATTGGGATTACCAAAACTGTGAAACTGGCTGAGGTAGATATTTTTCAGCCCGGTGAGTTCGGTTAGTACCCGCGATGCTGCATCGTCAAGATCTTCGTCGTTGAAAATAATACTGCCGGGAAGTTTCTTGTCGTTGTAATTTTCATTTTGCTCCTGAATGTTGCGTTCAATCAACAAGACTTTCAGGTTTTCACCGTCAAATCCGAAAACAACACAGTCGACAGAAACATGCGGATTATACAGATTCTCTGTTGTCATAATTTCTTGTTTTATCCGATGCAAAAATAATTCTTTTATTTATATATTATTCTATTTTTAGTATGTTATACAACACATTTTTAGCACTTTGAATATGGTATTTTATACAATATCACGATTTAGGTTATTGTTTTTAATACAATATGTATTTTTTTCGATTTTTCTATCAATTTGCAGCAAAAAAAGGTGTCACACCGGACACCTTTTTTACACTAAAAAAAACTTGGAAAAAATTACTTTAACAATTTAGTGACAAATTTATCGTTACCAATTGAGGCTTTCAGTATATAAATGCCATTACCCAGATTAGTGGTATTAATGCTTGAGGCATTTCTGCCGGCAGAAATTCTGGAACCCTGAACGTTGTAAAGTTCGTATGTATCAACTTGCTGATTAAGCACAAACGTATTGGAAGCGGAATACACAAAAAGTGGATTTACTGCAGAAGGTGAGATCCCTGTAGATGCTTTCTCTGTTATTTTTATATTATCCAGATAGTAATTACCTTTATTTGTATTCAGGCCAATATCCATTACCAGACTATTTGCAGATGTTATTCCTTCCAGGCTGTAAGATTTTGCTTCCCAGGCATTGGCGACACCCGGACTTTGTTTGTCAATTTTTTTCACATCATCCACATAAACTTCTATGTTTTTCCAGACGTTATCGGTACCATCAATATTATTCAGGTAAATATCGAACGATAATGTCTCATAGTCGGCTATCGTTTTTCCGGTTGGTAGAGCAATGTTCAGTTTAAGAGCCGAATTCCAGTTGGTTGCCAGAATATGAACCGACTTTTCGGATGCAACAGTCGGATTAGCCTCAACCGTTGCTGATGCATCGGTTGGAGTCCATCTTCTCATAGTTAACACATCACCGGTTGTATTCGCTTCAAAATCGGCTAAGGTAATTACCGGTGCGGGAGCAACTGAAGGAACAAGTTCCACATCATCAATCAGGTATTCGGTATTACTTTTCGACAATTTTAAGATTAAATTACCTGCCGGCACGGCTTTAGTGACATTTGCAAAAGCAAACTCGACAGTTTTCCAAACCCCGATTTCAGCAGTTCCCCACAATCCGGCCCATGGAACTTCGCCGAATTTTTCGGGATCACCCATCGTATAATTATTCGGGGCTGAGAATATCTCCAATAATGGATAATCTTTATCCGTTCCACCAACTATCAGGTATTTTACCTTAATCTTCGAATACATCGTTTCTGCACCGGCAGGCAATGGTATATTTCCAAAATATACACCCAGATAGCCGGTATTAAGAACATGTAATGCCTTTGCAGACGGATTACCTGTTGTATAGGTGTTTGCAACCACATCTACACTTCCTGCACTCCACACGGCGGTAGCTCCGCCGGCAGATCCAACAGCATCTGATTCAAAGGTAATTTTCACAGGTGCCTGAGCACTTGCATACAGACTCATACAAAATAAAGAAATAAAGAGTAAGGTTTTTTTCATGATTCATTGAATTTAATAAATTAATACTTGGTTAATTGCGTTTTATCTTTTTTAGGGTTTTTGATTTTACAAATATAACCTCTGGCTATCAAATTATATATCCTATTTGTTACATGTTCTTGTTCGGATGTTTCCTAAAGAGGGTGGCAAAGTTAAGAAACCTGTGGTTTTTCCAATATCCCTTCATTTCTTCAACCTTTAACCGAATATGGAATTTATCTCTTACTCCGGCATACCTATAGAAAAAGGAACTACCGGCATCCATTAACCGGTTGTTCCTTCATGTATTATTGTTGTGGTTAAGTTTGTTTTCTGTGAAAATACATCTGTTTTACACACCGCTGAACATGCTGAAGCCTCCATCCACAGGCAAAACTACGCCGGTGATGAATGAAGCTGCATCGGAACAAAGAAATTGTACGGCTCCGTTCAGTTCGTTGATGTCGCCAAAGCGACGCATGGGAGTATTGGCAAGCACTTTCTGACTGCGGTCGGTGAGAGAGCCGTCGGGGTTGATAAGTACGGCGCGATTCTGGTCGCCAATGAAAAAACCCGGTGCCAGTGCGTTGACACGTACTTTATCGCCGTACTTCATGGCCATTTCCATAGCCAGCCATTGGGTAAAGTTTGCCACTGCCGCTTTTGCTGCCGAATAACCCGGAACGCGTGTCATGGATTGCAGGGCTGCCATCGAAGAGATATTGATGATGCTGCCCGATTTCTGTTCGGCCATTATTCTGCCAAAAACATAGCTCGGATATACGGTACCGTTCATATTCAGGTTGGTTACCTTTTCCCAGTCGGCTATTTTCATATCAAAAAAGCTCTGGTCTTCGCTGAGTGTTGCTCCGGGCACATTGCCGCCTGCGATATTGAGCAGAATATCTATGCGTCCCCATTTTTCAACGATTTCTTTTGCTGCATTCTCCAAACTATTAACATCAAGTACATTTCCTACTATACCAATGGCTTCGCCGCCGTCAGCGGTTAGTTCGTTCACCCGCACATCCAGGTTTTCCTGACGGATATCCATAGCCACCACCCGGGCACCGGCCTTGATAAAACTTTTTGCAATGCTTCCACCCAACACGCCACCGGCGCCGGTTATCACTGCCACTTTTCCTTCAATACTAAATTGTTCGTTCATCATTTTTATTTACTATTTTACTATTTACTATT
>CALMZF010000364.1 GCA_937870645.1 uncultured Paludibacter sp.
CATTATCCTTGGGTGTGCCATCGGCTTTGTACGCGCCGGGCACACGTCCGTTGTGAAATGCAAATCCGTTTCGGTCGTGAGGAAGCACAGTTATTTGTTCGCTGTTGGAGGCTGTCCCTTCAACTCCGGCAATCACCGGAGCAACTTTCATGGTATATGTTCCGGCTTTCAGACCGGGTATATCGGCGCGGAAGTAGTTGCCGTAACTTCGGATGAGTTGCGTGTCGATTTTCTTATCGGTGAGACCATTGCCGGAATAATACACATTGTAACTATCGGCACCTGCCACAGGCTGCCATTTGACGTATGCACTTTCCAGCCAGCCGGCTGCTTCGGTGATTACCGGCGACTGCCCCCGCAACTGAAAAACAAGGGAAAAGAGTAGAAGAAGGATTATATTTTTTTTCAAAATCGGGGTAGAATTATTGAGGTGAAAAAAGTATTAAAACATATGAACGCAGTGTGATTATTATTAATGCACATGCAAAAAATGCCCGAAAAAAAAAGGAGATCGAAAACAGGTTGAGAGGTTCAAAATTACCTGACAATGCTAACCTCGTGCATTGTCAGGTAAAAAACCACCTTATAATAAATCGGTATTTTACTTTTCGCTCTTTACGAAAGATTTCAACGTGCTTGTAGTTCCATCATCATAAGTGACTTTTTGCACAATCATGCCTTTGGCGTTTTTACTAACCTGCTTGCCAAGGATGTCGTAGTTCTGAATTTCAACGATTCTTTTTGAGGCATTTGGTGTATTTATTCCTGATAAAAGAACATTGGTAGCCGATATATAATACATGTTTATAGCTGCATTAGTGAACAGGTACAATGTAGTTGCAGGTCCGGTGTAAGTAAAAGTACCTTCATTGAGAGGGGAGTCTGGAAAATTTACTGTTCCAATTAAAGTGGCACCATCCGTTAAAAATAAATTTCTTGACGAACCGGTTGAACCTGATGCTCCAATAACATAAATTGTAGAATTTCCAGCAACCTGAAAACTCAGATAACGCTGTGTCGGCATATTAACTGTGGGTACAGCATCTGCTGCAGCAGCCCCTGAATAACCGGCACCATTATATTTAAATCGATTGATAAAAGTGTATGCAACAGAAGTTGTTGGGCTGGTAAATGTTTTTGCATTTGCTTCAACAACAGCCATATTCGTCACAGTTGTACCACCAGGTGTAATTGTCAAGCCATCAATAGTAGGATTATTACCAGTTGCATAACCGCTTGATACAGGGAAAAGAACAGGATCATTGCCTACATTCCATACTTTATTAGTCTGTCCGAAAGTCATTAAAGAAGTTGCCGTCAGTACAGCAACAAGAAGTAAAATTTTTTTCATGATTTTATAAATTTAAATTGTTAGTAATTGGTTTTATGTGGATTGTTTTTGATTATAATCTGATACAAATATAATATTTTATGGTGTGTTTTTGTTCAATAATATTATTAATTACAAGCATTTACAGTTATTTTATTTCACTGAATATGAGAAAGGGAATTTCACAGTTATTTATTCAAAAAGAGTTCAATATTTGATCAGATTTATCTTATTTTTTATGGGTTTTTCAGCTGATTATCAAAGTCTTTCAGCACATTTTTCAATGTAAAATTCTTCGCTTCTTTTTTACTCAGTATTTTTACCCACTTCACCCGTTTGGTGGTTCTGCTTCCTTCGCCACTGTTGTTGTATTCGGCATAACGGGCAGTTTTTTCGTTCTCTGTATTATCCCAGTTGTGCCAGCCTTCAGGTCTAATTCCTTTGGGCAGATAACAATTCATAAACACAGTCATGGCATACGCGCGCCAGGGTCTTCCCAGATACATGGCATCCACACTATCCGCCAAGGCTATTTTGCAATTGTTAAAGATAAATCCGTATTTAACGTGCTGAGCCGTGCTTGCGGCTGTGATATACGAATTTGTTTTGCAGAAAATTTCACAGTTTTCGAACCATGCGGTAGCTCCTC
>CALMZF010000365.1 GCA_937870645.1 uncultured Paludibacter sp.
TTTTGGTTATTGTCAAGAATTTTTTCTCCCTGAAATACGGATGACTGTGCTTTCACTTCTTCACCGTTGAATTTCATAACGGGTGTAACTGTAACTACTGCTTTCTTGTTGAAGTACTTAACCGGGAAAGTGCCTGTTACCGTAGCATCCACTTTTCCACCTTTTTCTTCGAGCGGATTAGGAGTTGTTTTGAAATAGCTGGCATCCAGAGCTTTCATATTTTTGTTACAGGAAACAAAAACGAAAGCCAAAGCCAGACTTGCAACCAGCATAATTTTTTTGCTCATAGTTCTAATTGTTTGATATTTAATAGTTTATTATTTTCATAAATCCGAAACAAAGATACATTTTTAATTTTATTTTTACTTACTTTGCCGTTGGATTTTGACTTTTTTGATTTGATACAATAATTATTCACATTTTCAATCTGCATGACTTTGTTTTTTAAAGACTTACTAATTTTATATTCTGCATGACTTTCAATCATAGTTACTATTTATTCAGGGTATTGAAAACAGGATTGACAGCCCGAAAAATACTTAATGCTACGAAATTGACGTTGTCGTACCGGCTTTTTTTGGCGGGCTTTCGGTGCAGGTGGAAATTGTCACCGCTGTTTATTTCCATTGAACCGACCAATGTATGCAATCTGCATTGCCCAGAATGTCCCGTGGGGATGCGCACCGAAGGAATTGAAAGAGAAAACGCGGATGAAGAAGTGATCTTAAAACTCCTCGACGAACTTCAATCCACCCTGATGCATGTGATTTTTTATTTTCAGGGCGAACCGTTGATGAACCGGAACTTTACAAATTTGGTACGGTACGCACACAGCAAAAACATGCTTACAAGCACTTCTACCAATGCTCAACTGATAAATTCTGAAACTGCAAAAAAAATCGTAGAGTCGGGACTGGACCGGCTTATTATTTCCATCGACGGAGCTACGCAGGAAACATACGAGGCGTATCGGGTCGGCGGACGGCTGGATAAAGCGATTGAGGCTGTTGAAAACCTGATAAAGTGGAAAAATGTGCTGAAATCGCCTTCACCTTTCATTGAAATTCAGTTTCTGGTACTGAAAACCAACGAACATCAGATGAAGGAAATGAAGCTGCTTGCCCGAAAATTGAAAGCAGACAAACTGACCTTTAAGTCTGCACAACTTTATGATTTTGAAAATGGAAACCCGTTTTTGCCTAACAATAAGCGGTATAGCCGCTACGAGCAGAAACCGGATGGGAGGTATTATATCAAAAATCCGTTGCGCAACCGCTGTCGCCGGATGTGGTACGGAGCCGTAGTGACTACGCGTGGCGATGTGCTGCCTTGCTGTTTCGACAAAGACAGCTCTTTCGTGTTTGGCAATCTGAAAGATAAATCGTTTTTGGAATGCCTGAATGGCATTCCCGCAGCGGAATTCAAAGAAGCAATCCGGAAAAACCGCAGGCAATTTGAGATGTGTCGCAACTGTACGGAAAAATAATTACCCCAAAATTCCCTGAAGGTGAATATTATAGAACTTCTATATTTCGTGATTTTACTTTCAATAAAAAATGTCCTGTAAGAAATTTAATCAGAATATTAAAAATTTTAAAGTTGGCTCTTTAAGTATTTTTGATTTTTTTCGAATAACCAATCAAAAAAGTTGAATTCCTGTTAACCGGACCGTTAAATTTTCAGTGCCTGCCTTGGGCAAAGTGCATGACGTTGGCGGGAGGTCGCTCATAATGAAGTTCATTAGCCATAAATTCCATGTAAGGCAAGGCGTGACGGAAAAAAGCCTTGTACCCCTGACACAGGTAATTCAGTCCGGATTCTCCGGTTGCAGTTGTGGCTATCCGGTTTTTGGGGCATTCGCCGTGACAGAATTTCAGCACGTCGCATTCACGGCATTGGGTGGGCAATTTATCGCGTTTATCTGCTCCAAACTGTAACTGACGTTGCTGAAACATCATTTCAAATATGGTTTGTGTACGGATGTTTCCAAGTTTATACTCGGGAAAAACATAGTGATCGCAGGCATAAAGGTCGCCGTTAAATTCCATAGCAGCTGCATGTCCGCAGGTTTCGGCGAAAATGCACACTCCCGGCTGAGCTCCCACTGCATTGGCCAGCGTAGAGTCAAAAAGTTGTACATACCAGGCTCCGACATCATTGCGCACCCATTCATCAAATATTTCTATATAAAACTGGCCGAATTTCACCGGATTGACCGTCCATGAAGCAAGGTCGGCTTCTACATTTTCTTCGGGGGGTAAAAGTTTCAGTCCGTCAGGCCTGAAATCCGACACACGTTCCACAATGGGTGCAAACTGCATAAACTGACTGCCTATTTCCTTAAAAAAACGATAAACATCCAGTGGAAATTGCACATTGTAATCGTTAATAACCGATAGTGTATTGAAATCAACCCCGTGTTTTTGCAACAGTTCAATGCCACGCATTACCTGCCGGAATGTTCCGGCTCCTCCCTTATTTTTCCGGTACGCATCGTGGCAATGTTCCGGCCCGTCGATAGAAATGCCTATCAGGAAATTATTGTCTTTGAAAAACCGGCACCATTCATCAGTGAGAAGTATTCCGTTGGTTTGCAACGTGTTGGTAATCACCCTGCCGCGTCCGTATTTTCGCTGATACAGCAGTGCTTTCCGATAAAATGAAATATCGCGCAATAAGGTTTCGCCGCCGTGCCAGGTAAATAGCACTTCTTTCACAGGTTGCGCTTCAATGTAGCTTTTTGTAAAAAGCTCGAGCAGTTCATCACTCATTTCCAGCTTTTTAC
>CALMZF010000366.1 GCA_937870645.1 uncultured Paludibacter sp.
TATTTATCAAACTTACAAAAATAACAAATAAATCGTTGGAGAAAAACATTTTCAGAAGTAAGTTATCAACATTCATTTTTCACCGTCAAAGGATGTAAAAACAAAAAGTGCCCAATGGGATTTTGGACACTTAAAATTGCTGAGAATATTTCAAATTCTCAGGCTATAATTTTTTTAATTTCAGAGGTTTTTGAGTTCCTGATTAGCACCAGATAGCAACCTTTTGACAGATTTGGAACTGAAATAATGACTTCATTCTGCTGTCTAGCAACCGATTGAGTTTTCACCAACACACCATTTGAGTTTATTACATCAAATTTTGTGTTAACAGAGAAGTCTCCTGAGCAAATTATCTTTTTTGAAAACGGATTATAATAAGCATTGAACAAATTCTCCTTCTGTTGTTTTATTCCAGTAGAAGCCATCACCACGTTCAATTTAAAGTCATAAGCCATTCCATCATTGACATTCGAGCATGCACCGTTGGGTAATGCGTTCCAGGCATTGTGGTATAAAACACGAACAGGAATGCTCTGCAAAATTGCCGTTGAAGGGACAGAAATGGATTGCGTGATATTCATAACTTCGTCATAATTACCCAAAACATTGTTGGATGGAGGTTGCTGTCCGAATTCAGCAATTTTTTCATCGGCAGTAAATGTCAAATCAGCATTCCAGTCGGCATAAATATAGGCTTTATTATATCGAAAATCCTGGTAAACAGTAGCGGTAGATCTTTCTCCGGCCTGAAATGCCTTCAAATTCAGCGTAAAAGTACTTCCTCTTTCGGCTTCAATAAAATCATCCAGGTATTTCACATAAACAGAAGCCGGCGATGAAGTTACGTTATAATTAAAGTTTTTTTTTGCTCCGGTAGTTGTAGCACTTTCCAAAAAAGCTTTCTTTCCAGAATGCTGCGTTCCACCCGGCGCACAATAACCATTTAAATTTGAGTTAGAAGCATCTCCATCATTGTCATACACTAATACACGGGTTACTGTGTTAAATCCGGGTATATGATTATTGGTAGGATTATTCAGTTCGATGTAGAAATCCTTGTTACCTTCAGCCAGCGAATTTTCCAAAATGTTTACAGTTGCTGTTTTCACGGACTCACCGGCGGCAAATTGTATCACTTCTGTTTTATCCTGATATGTCTTTCCGTGAACTCCCGTTCCAGGTGTAGTGATAAAAGTGACAGAAGCAGGTTCACTCAGGGAACCATATCTGCGAATTTCAAAGGTAAATGTTCCCGCATCTTCCCGCGATTCATCAAAGGCCTTAGCCATCTCAAACATCCCTTTCACACCATTTTCCAGTTTGAATACATTCTGTAAAATAATTTTACTATCGGAGGAACTATTGTTTTTGGTTCCGGTAGCTTTGATCATCACAACATGATTATCAGCACTCAGCGAATTATTCTCATACAAAACCACATCTTTTGCCAGTGAGGCTGCATAGGTATCAACATCCGCCGATTTTACACCGTCAATCCACACTTCCAGTATACCTGTTGAAGGTGATTTTGACCCCAATAAGCGGAACCATCCACCCTGAACACCAAACTGAGCGACTGCTGTATTTGTTTTTGACTGAATAGCCGTAGCTGTGTTGCTGTAGTTTTGTAAAACGGTCCAGTCTGAAGAAGCTATTGGAGTAAACTGAGCTGTTTTTTGAGTTGCAATAAATGTTCCTCCCGAAAGAGATAAAGTATATGGGTCACCGACATTTTCGGCAGTGTAAATATTGAATTTTGTTGCAATATCCTGATCAGAAGTCTGGCGTGGCAGATAACTGATTTCAGAAAGATCAATCTGTTTTCCAAAATTATACATTAACGACTGAGGCATCGAAACCTTGGGTTGCCATTCGGGTTGCCAAATTGTAGTAATAATATTATCTAAGGTATTTCCGGCCAAACAGTCCGGTTGCCCGTTAACTGCCTGTTTTGCTTCTGAAGTGGCAGTGGCTGTAAATCCGTTTCTGGTTATTTCTTCACGCGTTCCGTTCTGAGAATTATAGAATTGCATTTCAGCCAATGTAGGCCAATGTCCTGAAGGTATTTCAAGAATTTCAAATTTTAATTTTGAGACCTTTTTAGACTTCAACGATTGTAGAGCTGAGGCATCTGTGCTGCTTATCCCCGCAGGCACGGGGCCTACAGAAGTAATGGAAGCATCAGATCTATAAGCTTCAATGCTATTAATTAAGGGAACTGCCTGTGAGGAAGTAATGGTCAGGCGAATTTTACGTACCGGTAGCAACGCTCCTTTTATCATGCGCTGGTAACCGATCGTCTGTCCGGAGCCAAACTCTTTCCAGCTGCCGTACACCTCCACTTCTACTTTCCATCCCCCGATGCGTTGTCCCAGTGGAATATATTCCTGCAGACGGATTACGTCCATTTCCACATCCTTACCCAAATCCACAGTAATTGTTCCTGTGGTTTGCCCATCGGTCATCGTCCAGTACGTATCGTAATTTCCATCCAGCACGTTAGCAGCTTCAAATCCGGCACCACGCACTGCACCGGCCGACACAGACATTTGAGGTGTCAATAAGTTGGTTTGAAATGTATTGGAAATGGCTGTGCCAAATTTCATTAAAGCTACAGAGTCATTGGCATGAAATTTTCCTTCGCGGTTAGGCGGAACGTTGAGCAAAAGCGGAATTCCCATACCCACAGAGCGGAAATAAATACTGTTGATAAGATAATCCAGTGTTTTCACGCTGCCATCCTGCGATGTGTGATAAAACCATCCCGGACGAATGGAAACATCGGCTTCGGGAATGCTCATATACTTTCCATTCATATTGTACTGGCTTACACTGGTGCCGTTAACGGCCACTTTCATCCAAACCGGATCATTCACATATCCTTTTTCATTGCCCACCCAGAAAGCATCCACCGGGAAACCGGCCTCGGGTCCGGAATAATTTTGTGCTGCTCCCAGGGTCATCCACGTAAGGCAGTTGGGTTGAAGTTCGCGAACTGTTGAAACATAGCGGGCAAAATCATAGGTTTGATGTGCAACACCGTCGCCGGTAGCCCCGTCGAGCCATATTTCCACTATTTCGCGTTTACCGGTTTCGGTATTTAATCGACCGTATGCGCCGCCGAGCAATTCGCGCAGCTGACCGTCGTAGAAATCGTTGTAATCGCCCGGAGTACTGTCACCATACGTAGGCTCCCAGGCATCCCAGGGTGAGAGATAAATACCCATATCCAAACCATATTTATCACAGGATTCGGACAATTCCTTTGCCAAATCACCATTTCCGGACATATAAGGGCTTTTAGAAATGTTGTAATCGGTAATTTTTGTAGGCCAGGTACAAAAACCATCGTGATGTTTGAGCGTGATAATAACACGGGTAAAACCTGCTTTTTTCAACAAACGGACCCATTGGTCTGTATCAACTTTTCCTTTGGCAGGATTAAAAGTGGATGCAGGTCTTTTGACATCATTCCCCCACTCAATACCATCGGATCCGGCAAATGTATTCATTCCGAAATGGATAAATGCAGCCATCGGCGACCTCAGATATTTCATCTGTCGACTGTTGGGTGTGGGGCCAAAACTGGCAGGAGCTGTAGTTTGTGATTGAACTAATCCTGAGAATATCAGGCACAGGGCAAGTAAAACTGTAATTCTTTTCATTGTATTTTTTTAGGTTGACAGGACAAAGATAATAAGTTTTTTTAGAATACCATTCTATTGGATTGAATCCCGCATATATTGATTATTACCAGCGTTTATTACACTCTGTTAGCTATCGCATTTTTGATTAATAGATAAAAATGGAATCAGTAAAATCGACGTTGTGTGTAGAAATATTCAGATTTGAAGGATCTGGAAATAAAATAAGTCGAATGAAACCACGCCGGGAAGTACACAGAATACATCTGAACAATGAAAAGCATGAAAATGTTTGGTGCAAGTGTGGTGGAAATAGGAAAAACAAAAAGCTCAATCGTTGAAAATCAACTGATTGAGCTTTTTTCTGTACCCAGAGCCGGGATCGAACCGGCATGGAAGTGAATCCACTGGTGTTTGAGACCAGCGCGTCTACCAATTCCGCCATCTGGGCGTTTAGTGGGTGCAAAAGTAAACTAAATTTTGGAACTGACAAAGATTTTTTGCCATTTACTGAAATTATTTTGCAGTTATTACTGTTGAAGCTTAGTTTCGGTAGCGTTTCT
Source organism: uncultured Paludibacter sp. (assembly GCA_937870645.1). Taxonomy (GTDB): domain Bacteria; phylum Bacteroidota; class Bacteroidia; order Bacteroidales; family Paludibacteraceae; genus UPXZ01. Next base: position 4,208 of record CALMZF010000366.1, read on the forward strand.
TTTTTTCGGCTACAAAATCATTTCTCTTTCCTTCGAAGATTTCATACTGGCAATACAGACATTCCAGCGTACTGTTCAAGAGGGGGATCTTGCGGCTTGGTTTTAATCCGATTTTATCCAGACATTCTTCGTGTGAACTGATGACCCATGCCGAACTTCCGGCAAATTTACGTTTCAGTACCGTACCGAGTGCTGCATACAGTCCGAATAAATCGGGTGAGGTAATGCGTTCGCCATACGGAGGATTGGTCACCATCAGACAGTGAGGCGAGGGCAATTCGAGTTGCTGTACAGGCAGTACCTGCAGTTCGATGTATTTATTAAGACCTGCACTGCGCACGTTTTTATCGGCTATTTTAATGGCCAGGGGCGAAATATCCGAGCCGTAGATTTTGTGCTCAAAAGGACGTTCCACGCTATCGTCGTTGTACACCGCGTCAAACAACTCTGCATCGAAATCCATCCATTTCTCAAAAGCAAACTCTTTACGGAAAATTCCCGGTGGTATGTTCAGCGCAATTAATGCTGCTTCGATCAGTAACGTGCCTGAGCCACACATCGGATCTACAAAATCGGTTTTTCCCTCCCAACCACTCATCAGCAGCATTCCGGCAGCCAGGGCTTCGTTGAGTGGTGCATCTGTTTGAGCCACCCGATAGCCGCGCTTGTGAAGCGACTCACCCGAGCTGTCGAGCGATATGGTACACTGGTTTTGAGCTATATGTACATTGATCATCAGTTGCGGATTATCCAGTCTCACGGAGGGTCGTTTGTTCTCCTTTTCCATAAACCGGTCGGCAATAGCATCTTTCACCCGGTAAGCAACAAACATGGAATGGCGAAATTCATCAGAGAATATAGTCGAATCGATGGCAAATGTGGTATCGACGGTCATATATTTTTCCCATTTAATATTTTTCACCTGTTCGTACACTTCATCGGGATTAAGCGCTTTGAAAGTGGCGATAGGTTTCAACACCCTCGACGCTGTTCGCAATTGCAGATTGGCTTTGTACATCAGTTCCTGATTACCGGTAAAACTCACTGCTCGTCGCTGAAGTTGCACATTATTGGCTCCAATTGCCACGAGTTCCGTTGCGAGCACTTCTTCCAGACCCTTGAAGGTCTTGGCTATCATTTCAAATTCCATTCCTGTATATTTAGTTCGTGTTAGTTTTGTAAAGTTTGTAAAGTTTGTAAAGTTTGTAAAGTTTGTAAAGTTTGGAAAGTTTGGAAAGTTTGGAAAGTTTGGAAAGTTCGTAAAGTTCGTAAAGTTGAAATGTCTATACTTGATAAACTTTTTACTTGATGAACTTTCTACTTGATGAACTTTCTACTTGATGAACTTTCTACTTGATGAACTTTCTACTGAATTATCTTCCCGTGTTTCTTTTCCCATTTAGCACGGCATTTGGCACAGCCGTTCCTGCTTTTGCAGCCTTTGCATTTTTCAAAGACCATTGTATATTTGCCACTCAGGTTGGCAGGTGCGTATTTTACCTTTTCTTTGCGCTTCTCGTCCTTGTCTTTTACTTCCCTGTCCTTTTCTTTTTTATGTCTTTGTTCCTTATCTCTTTTTTTTTCTTCCCGGTATTCCTCTTCCTTGTGTTTTTTCTTTTTCGAAGCATGATCTCCGGTAGCTAAATCGTGGTATTCCTCCCGCTTGCGTTGCAACAGTCTGGTACCGGGGGCAACATCGGTATCTACCCATATATTCCCACCAATAACTGAGTCATCGCCCACTTTAATATTTCCCAAAATAGTGGAATTGGCGTATATTATCACGTTGTTGCCGATTTTTGGATGCCGGTCAATGCCTTTGATGGGATTTCCGTTTTCATCAAGCGGAAAACTTTTTGCTCCCAGCGTTACGCCCTGATACATTTTCACATTGCTGCCAATTACGGCTGTTTCCCCAATAACGACCCCTGTTCCGTGGTCAATGGTAAAGAAATCGCCAATAACAGCTCCGGGATGAATGTCGATACCTGTTTCGGAATGCGCCTTCTCGGTAATAATACGGGGAATAACGGGAACTCCCAGTTTGAGCAGGGCATGAGCGATGCGGTAACTGCTGATAGCGCGAATGCCCGGGTAACAGAAAATAACCTCGCCATAACTTTTGGCTGCAGGATCACCATCAAAAGCCGCAATTACATCGGTATGAAGTATTTCACGTATCGCGGGCAGCTGACTTACAAAATCGGCGGCAATCTGTATGGACTGTGCTTCGAGCGCCTTACAGGTATAATCTACAGTTGAATTATCGAAACACATGCCCGATTTAATCTGCTGGGTGAGCAACTGGTGAAGCAGTATTATATTCTGTTCGATGTGTTCGTTCACATTATCGGGATTGACATCCGAATTGCCGAAATACCCCGGAAAAATTACTGAACGGCATAGTTGCACTACCCGCCCGATAACATCGGTGGATGGCATGGGATGATTTTCTTCCTGCTGGCGGCAGACGTAGTTCAGGCTATCGGGATGCGAGAGAAGTTCGATGCTTTTTTCAATTTGCTTATTCATTGTGATGCTGTATGACTGATGTAGTTTGCCTGTAGAAGTCTGGCAAATTATATTTTTAGTACTGAATTATCGAAAGAAAGAACAATCGGGCAAACGAACTGTTCTTACAAATCTTTTATTTCTACAAAATTTTTTTATTTTTTTCTGCTAAAATAAAATCCTCCACTGCCTGCCTGGCATTCACGAAACGATCATCGCCTGTTCCGCTGATTTTCACATAAGGTGTTGCCAGCTGAATGATTTCACGTTCGTACCAGTCATAAAAAAACGGGCGGTCATCGCCGTGCTCTCTTACCGGATCAGGCACCCAGGGCAAATCGGGTTCACAAAGCAGATAGAGGTCCATAAAGCGATGGGATAATCTTTCAGTAACAAATGGCGGAACATATCCAAATTTATAGTCGAGCCATACTTTTGTAATTATCAAATCGGTATCAAAAATAACCAGGGCGTTTTCATCCTCAATATTCTCATATTTCAGTTCCTGTTCCACCTGGAGGCGTGCAATGTCACACACATCCTCAAAGGTATAGTCCCTATCGAGATTTTCCACATATTCGCGTGCCAGTTCGGGCTCCAGGGCAGCGTGAAAGTGCTCTGCCAGTTGCAGGCTCAATTCAGTTTTTCCGGTTGACTCCGGTCCTGTCAGGGCAATTTTAATCATGGAATTAAAGAAGTTGGGTCTTATTATTCAGAATAAATATTACATTTGTATCAGTTACAATCAATCAAAAAAAAGGAATGCACAAAATTACAACAATTATTCTGCTTTGTTGCGCTTTTTTGATGACAGCCACGGATATTTCGGCACAAAACGCAGATTTTAAGCTTCTTAAAAGCATTAATAGCAATCCTTCAACGGCACTCAGGGGGTATTCACGGTTCGTTACCAATACCACCACCGGCATTACGCTTGCTACACCTGCGGTTATGGGAGTTGTTGGGTTGATTAAAAAAGATGATGAGTTACTTAAAAATGCAATCTTTGTAAGTGCTGCTCTTGGAGTTGACGGAGTACTAACCTATTCGGCTAAAAAAGCATTCCATCGCCAGCGGCCATATCTTTCCTACCCGGATGACATCATAGCCTACGAAACCGAAAAATCGCTGTCGTTTCCATCGGCTCACACTTCACTGGCATTTTCAACTGCTACTGCATTAAGTCTCAGTTATCCGAAATGGTACGTGATTGCACCCGGATACTTTTGGGCCTGTTCGGTAGGCTATTCACGTATGAATCTGGGTGTACACTATCCGAGCGATGTACTGGCCGGTGCTGTACTTGGTGCCGGAAGTGCATATGTTACCTATAAAATAAATGAATGGATCTGGAAAAAACATGAAAACAAAAAACTGATTGGTTTGCAAAACTTTGATCCTCTATAAATTTTCGAAAATTAAACTATGCTTAAAGCAATTATTTCTGAAATTTTTAATCATACATCCTCCTGAATATAAACGGAATGAAAAGGATATTCACCTACTTGCTATTTTCTCTTTTTATCTGCTCACAGGCATATCCGAACAATAAAAAGGTAACTTCCGTTCCTTTCGAAATGGCGGGCAGTTATGTGGTGATAAAACTCACCATCAACAACTCCACTCCCCTCAGCATGATTCTCGACACCGGAGTGAAAAACACAATCATCAACGAACTGATGGAAGGCGATGATGTGCCTCTGAACAAAACAACTACCGACAGCACCTTGATACAGGGACTTGGCAACAATCAGGGCCTCAGGGCTTACCGCAGCTATAAAAACGACCTGAAAATCGGAAATTTAATTTTCAATAATAAAGTAGTTCTGTTATTGCCCGAAAACATATTTAACTTTACCAATTATACCGGAAAAAAAATCAACGGAATTCTGGGATCCGACATTTTGAAGGATTATGTGGTGGAGATCAATTACACCAAATTACGTGTATACTTTTACAACAGTGACACATTCGTAGTACCCGGTAAGTATTCAAGCATCCCGGCTACTGTGGTCAACAATAAAATGTATGTTGATGCCCTGTACACCGGAGCCGACAGTGTGCCCCGAAATGTACGGATGCTTGTTGATACGGGAGCCGAACTTGGTTCGTGGCTCTTCAACAGCAGCATCAGCTCCATGCCCAAAAAAAAGGTGTACGGATATATCGGTGAAGGACTGAGCGGTGAAATCAAAGGATATTATGCCCGGTCGGTGCAGTTGTGTCTGGGGCCGCACTGCATAGCCAATCCGGTAGTTACTTTTCCGGACTCGGCCTATACCAGAGGCCTCGAACAGGAAACTTCCCGCGACGGCACATTGGGCAATCAAACCCTGAAACGCTTCAATTGCATCATCGATTTTAAAACTCCCGCATTCTATCTGAAACCCAATCTGATGTTTAAAGACAAATTCAGGTACAATGTGGCCGGAATTGAAATCCTGCGCGAGATGCCTCATTTTTACATTACACGCGTTTACAAAGTTTGGAAAAACTCACCGGCAGATGTAATGGGTGTACGTGAAGGCGATCTGATACTGGAAGTGAACGGGATGAAAGCATTTCAGATGAATGTGTCGGAAATAAGAGATATATTTGAAACGAGCAGGCGATTTCCGATGCACATTGTCATACAACGGGGGAATGATGTGATTGATCTTGACCTGAATATGAATTCAAAAATATAGACAATCCCTATATTTCAGAAGAAGTAATTCGAAGGTGTTTTTTCCATTGAAAATAGCCAACCACAGCCATGGAAGTATAAATGACATACAACCCCACGGTGGGATAAAGTCCCTTATAAAGGAATAATCCCGCTGCCAGCGCATCGGCGGCAATCCACAGCAGCCAGTTTTTAATCTTTTTACGCGCCAGCATCCAGGTAGCAACAACGCTGAGTGCTCCAACCAGCGAATCGAGTACCGGAACCGGTGAATCTGTCCAATATTTCAAAATAACGTAATAAATAAGATAGGTAACCACAATAGCAGCGATATATGCTGAATACTGTGTTCGGGCAATGGTGGTGGTAGGAATTATGGCCGAATCACTTCCGGTTGTTTTCCGGTGCCAGTTTATCCAGCCAAACACACTCACTGCCAGGTAGTAAAATTGCAGCGACATATCGGCATAAAACTTGCTTTCGAAGAAAACAAACACATAAAAAGCCGAACTGATAAAGCCGAATATCCACAATCCGGCTTTTTCGCGAATGGAAAGAACGAGGTAAACAACACTCAGCAGTGCTCCCGCTATTTCCACCCAATGTGCCCTCAGATACTCCTGCATCAGTTATTTCTGTTGGGAGTAAAGTTTTGAGATGGTCAGTATTTTATCGTATGCACCCGGTGTGTTAAGTATTTCCAGCGCTTTCTGCAGCGATTCGTTTTCGCTGTCCATCACCTGATAATACTCGTTTATATTCCACAAGTCACGGGCAACGAGAGCTTTCAGTTGCAGTTTGATAAGTCTTTTTGATCTATTGAACTGTATATCGTCGTATTTTATTTTTTCTTTTTCGGCTTCAGCCAGCAAAAGTTTCAGAAAATCATCCCCGGTTTCGAATTGTTTTTTGAATTTCTGGAATGCAGCATATTTTTCCTTTAATTCCTGACGGTGGCTATTGAGGTATTCCACAGCGGTTCGGCTAACCACACCTTTTGCTACCATGGAGCGGTGAAAATCGGAATACTCCGTGGTATCCACCGGAACAAATACATCGGGCATAATGCCTCCACCGCCGTACACTGTTCGTCCGTTAATGAGGGTTTTGTAAATCAGCGAATCCGGAAAATGAATGCTGTCGGCGTGCATCAGTTCACCATTTCGGAAGCGGTTGGATAACTCTTTGTAATAACTTTCCGTCCCATCCTTGTACGGTCTCTGTATGCTGCGACCAGTAGGTGTATAATACCGGGCTACAGTGAGCCGCATCAGGGAACCATCTACCAATGGAAATTCGCGCTGAACCAATCCTTTGCCGAATGTACGAACGCCCACAATCACCGCCCGGTCCCAGTCTTGCAGTGCACCGCTGACAATTTCGCTGGCAGAGGCTGAAAATTCATCCACCAGTACGACCAATCTGCCTTTTTCAAAATTTCCGGTCACTGTAGCTGTTGCATCGGTACGCGGCTGGTTGTTGCCCTGAGTATAAACGATCATTTTTTTTGCCGGAAGAAATTCATCAGCTATTTGTATGGCTGTGCCGAGAAATCCGCCACCATTGCCCTGCAGGCTGAGTATCAGATCTTTCATCCCTTCTTTTTTCAGAGTTTCGAGTGCTTTTGTAAACTCATCGAATGTAGTACTCCCAAAACTGTTTATTTTGATGTAGCCTGTTTTACTGTCAGCCATATAGGTGGCATCCACACTGTAAATGGGAATTTTATCGCGGATAATCTTAAATTCGATGAGTTCGGGAAGGTTTCCACGCTTGATTTTTACGAGCACTTCGGTGCCTTTTTTTCCGCGAAGGCGCTTGAATACGTCTGAATTCTGAACCTTTGACGCCGAACCGGCCACCAGCTCATCATTGATATACACAATTTTATCGCCGGGAAGTACACCCACTTTTTCGGCAGGCGTTCCGGCTATAGTCTGAACCACCATGATGGTATCGTTCAGTATCTGAAACTGCACTCCGATACCTTCAAAACTTCCTTCGAGCGGTTCGCGCATGCGCTGTACTTCCTCTTTGGGGGTGTACACCGAATGCGGATCCAGGTCTTTCAACGCACCGCGGATGGATGATTCAACCAGTTTTGTATCGTTGATGGTATCCACATACAAACTTGAAATGGCCGAAAGAGCCTGCACCAGTTTGCGCTGCTGAACAGGTGATATGCCTTGTGAAAAAAGAGTAGTTGCTAAAAACAGGAGTGGAAACAAACTGTACTTTCTCATTGGATGATATGTCTTATATGAAATATTTATACTAAAAAAACAGGGCAAAGCTATACAATTTCAATCGTTTGGATCTTTCCTTTTACAGAATTAAAATGTAAGAAAAACATAATTAACAATTCAGCAACTTAGCACCGGCAGTGAGTTGATCTGCTTCACACCCTTTTATTTGGGCTATCCGGTGGTATATTTCGGCAATGGGCAGGGAGCTTTCGTCCGTTTCCACATACAATCGGTCGGTGGGGGTTATCTCCACACTTTCGGCATTGAAATGTTCGCCGAACGACAAATCACAGCCTGCTTTCAGGGCTTGTTCTGCCAGCTGGGGTTTACCGCGGAAGCCGTGAATAATCCACTTCTGAGCGGGTTTCAGCTGCATCCGCAAGTCGAATAATTCATTGTAATAACCCACACAATGAACAATCAGCGGTTTTTGAAACTGTTCGGAAAGTTCAATTTGTTTTTTGAAATAATGCAGTTGAATATCATAACCTGCTTTAGCCAGTTTATCGAGCCCGCATTCTCCCACCAGCCGCACCCACTTGCTGGCTACCCAAAGTTTCAATTGTTCGGTATCATTTTCGAAAATATTATCGGCATTCCACGGATGAATGCCCAGCGAAAACAGACGGTTTTCACTGAGCGACAGCACTTTTCCGGCTTCCGACAATGACACATTCAGTATTGTAAGTTCACCGGTCTGCATTTCGGGTTTGTGGGTGTGTATATCTATGTAGGTCACGGTAATTGGGATTTTCATTTAAAAACACCAAACGTGTGAAGTTATTGCCTTACCCCACACGTTTGCTTTATTTAATTTCGGGGATTTTATTTCAAAAACTTAATGGTAAGCGGATAATCCCAGTATTCATTGTTATACGCTTTGACTGCTGCAATAATGATAACAATAGTAACCACTACACCGAGCACAGCAAGCAGAGCAAGTCCTATGGCTATAATGACCAAAATGCCCGAAATGGCAGCATAAATAAAATAACTGATAGTAAAATTGAGGATATTCTTTCCGTGTTTATCCACATTTTCATTCTCGTCCTTATTGGTGAGCCACATGGCAATGGG
>CALMZF010000367.1 GCA_937870645.1 uncultured Paludibacter sp.
TCAGGTCTATGCCGATTTGTACCGTGTGGCACCCGATCCACAAAAAATTGCCCGGGCACGTGAAGTGATGGAATATCAGATGAATACGTCCAATAAAGATTATTGGTGGTGGGCGGACGGCCTTTATATGGTCATGCCTGTAATGACAAAACTTCGGAATATCACTAAAAATGATCTTTACACCGAAAAATTAAACGAATACCTGAGCTATGCCGACAGCATCATGTATGAATCCGAATCAGGACTATATTTCCGCGATGCAAAATATGTTTATCCCAAACATAAGACCCGAAGCGGAAAAAAAGATTTTTGGGCACGGGGAAATGGATGGGTGTTCGCCGGATTTGCCAAAGTACTGACTGACCTGCCTGAAACCGATAAACACAGGGAAAAATATATTCAACGGTTTAAAACCATGGCCGCAGCTATTGCCGATAGTCAGCAGCCGGAAGGATACTGGACCAGAAGTCTCCTGGACAGCGATCAGGCTCCCGGACCCGAAACCAGTGGGACTGCCTTTTTTACCTACGGATTGCTGTGGGGAATAAATAACGGTTTGCTCGACAAAGCAACTTACTTTCCCATAGTAGAAAAATCGTGGGGATATCTGACAAAGGTTGCTTTACAACCCGATGGAAAAGTAGGTTATATTCAGCCTATTGGCGAAAAGGCCATACCCGGACAAATCGTAGATGCTAATTCAACAGCCGATTTTGGTGTCGGGGCATTTCTCCTTGCAGCCTGCGAAATGGGGCGCTTTCAACGTAAGTGATAATTCGTTCTTATAAATTAAAAAATCTCCTGATGAATATTGTCATATCAGGAGATTTTTCTAATAATTTGCGTAACATTATTTATTCAGCAATGCCTTTACTTTATCCGAGATCAACCTTCCTTCCGTTTTACCGGCCAGTTGTTTGGTTGCCACACCCATTACTTTGCCCATATCCTGTGGGCCTGTAGCTCCTACCTGAGCTATAATGGCTGTTACAGCAGCTTCCAGTTCAGCATCACTCATCTGTTGCGGCAGGTATTTTTCTATCACAGCTGCTTCTGCCAGTTCATTTTCTGCCAGTTCGGACCGGTTTTGTTCCCGGTAAATTAATGCCGTTTCTTTGCGTTGTTTCACCATTTTCTGCATAATCTTTACTCCCTGCTCGTCGTGTAGTGTGCCATCGCCTCCCTTAGCTGTTTTGGCTTCCAGAAATTCTTTCTTAATTCCCCTAAGAGCTTCCAGCGTGACTTTGTCGCGGGCTAACATAGCTGCTTTAATATCAGCGCTTATCTGGTCAAATAATTTTTCTTCCATGTTGGTTTTAATGTTTATAATTATTGATATTCAGCAGTTTATCCACTTCAATAATTTTTGGTTATTTTTTCATAAATCGTCGTTTCCAGGTTGGAATTTGTTCCACGCGGTTGAATTCCTCCTCGCTTTCGAGTTCAAAGATATTAACCACCGGCAATTTTTCATCGGTAGCAGCCTCAAAAGGTATGGTTTCCTGAACGACTTCCTCGCGCTTTTCCGTTTTATTCTGCCGGAGTGAATCTCCGTAAAGCTCACCCATAACCTTGTATATTTCCTCTTCACTGGATTTTTTATGCTCTTCCATTTCTTCTTCCGATACCGGTACTTCGCTGTGTTCGGGTTCGTTTTCAGGCCGTTCGTCCGTGGTTTTTCTTTTTTTGACCAATCCTGATGGCATTCCCGGTATGTCTTTCACATCAAACCCGGTGGCAATGAGTGTTATTTTTACATCATCGCCCAGTTCGTCGTCAAAACTTGCTCCCCAGATAACGGTAACATCTTCGCCCACTTTGGCCATGAAATCATGGATTTGGGTGATTTCTTCCATCTTAATCTCATTGGAATGAGAGCAATACAGGCTCAGAAGTACTTTTTTCGCTCCTTTTACATCGCTGGTGTTCAGGAGCGGAGAGGTCAGCGCATCATCTATGGCTCGTGTAATGCGGTTATCGCCCGAGGCATAACCGGTATTCATGATGGCCACCTTACCGTCGCGCATGATGGTGCTTACATCGGCAAAGTCAATATTGATGTATCCCGAAATGGTAATGATTTCGGCAATAGCCTTTGCTGCATTGGTGAGCACATCATCGGCTTTGGCAAATGCATTCGACAGATTTAAATCGGGAAAAATATTTTTAAGTTTCTCGTTGTTTATCACCAGTATGGCGTCAACATATTCGCTCAGAGCGACCACTCCTTCGAGTGCCTGGCGAATTTTCACATTACCCTCGAAAGCAAAAGGTATGGTAACAATTCCCACCGTGAGTATTCCCATGTCGTGTGCCGTTTTGGCTACAATGGGCGATGCACCGGTACCTGTTCCACCACCCATGCCGGCGGTGATAAATACCATTTTGGTGTTATCAGCCAACATTGTATGCAAGTCAGCCACCGATTCTTCGGCTGCACGCCGGGCTACTTCGGGGCGTCCACCGGCACCAAGTCCCTGTGTGATGTTTTTTCCAAGCTGAATTTTAATAGGAACCGGAGAGCGAACCAAATCCTGATTATCGGTATTGCACACTACGAATGAGACATCGGCAATTCCCTGTTTGTACATGTGATTGACTGCATTGCCGCCGCCTCCACCTACGCCTATAACTTTTATGATGGACGAATTAGCCAGTGGAAGGTCCAATGGCAGGGTATCTTCTAAATAATCCATAATTTATTGTTGTTTTAAAGTCAGAATATTGTGGTAACAATGAAATGCATTATGCTGACCTGTTGGTTTCTAATTTCGTTGAAAAATAAAAAATTTTATTGATCATTTTGATCCCGATCCATTTCATCGTAATCAAAAAGATCGGTCATTTTATTTTTAAAAATAGCTGTTGCTTTTGTAATTAAATTTTTTGAAGGAATTCTTGGTTTTATAACCTTTTCTTCTTCGCCTTTCTGTTTTTTCAGATAATCGGTCAGCAGAATCGCCCCCACAGCCTGAGAGTAAACCGGGTCCTTGAATTTCGGATCCGTATCGGCCGACAGCCATTCGGCATGACTGCCCAAACGAACCGGAAAGCCGGTTCTGTTGGTGATATAATCGCTCAGATGTTTCAGTTTTGAAGCACCGCCTGTAAGTATGATGCCAGTCTGCAGCGGAAATGCGACCTGCTCCAGTTTCTCAAAAATAGGTTCAAGTATTTCGTCGAGTCGTGATTCGATGATAGTTGACAGAAATTTGGTGGAAATCACGATTTGATCATTATTGGGATTAACATGCGGAATCTGAACATTCACGGGTTTGACCACCAGTTCCTCGAGTGCACAGCCAATTTTACATTTCAGTGTTTCGGCATTTGCAAAACTCATACCGAGTTCTTCGATGTCTTTGGTTATGTTGTAGCCACCCAGCGGAACTACCATCAGTTCCTGCAGATGTCCTTCGCAATACACAGCCAGTGATGTGGTGGTGGAGCCAAATGAAAGTATGGCGCAACCATTATCCCGGTCGTCTTCTTCGAGTACGGCTGTAGCCTGGGCCTCCATACCCAGATGAATATAATCCACAGCAAGTCCTGTTCGCTCGATACTTCGTTCTATGTTTTCGATTACCAGTGGGTGACAAACAATCAGGTTATAGTCAATTCGAAAATTATATCCCTTTTGGCCTACAGGATCTTCTATCCGCTTTCCATCCAGGTAGTAAGCCAGTGGAATGCAGTCAATCACATCGGTTTTGTCATTTTTCAAATCTTCTTTGCACTCTTCTTTTAGCTTTTTGAGCATTCCTTCACTTATCGGTTTTCGCAGTGTGGTTTTCTGGGTGTAGGGAATTTGCTTCATTGATTTGGCATTCACCGTGATACTGACACTGGCAATAGGCTCAATACGTAAGGCATTTTGCAGCAGCTTGGTCGTCTCATTGATTTTATAGGCTGCACCGGTCATTTTTTCCACAATTCCACTTTTCACGTCATCGCTCGGGCGTGACTGTTCCCCCAGAATTTTTAGTTCATCGTTCAGCACCACACCTGCCAGTGCCGATATTCGTGAACCTCCCATATCAATGTGTACGATTGTGTTTTTGCTCATAAGGAATAATTTTCTACAGGAATTAATTTACTTTTTGGTACATACCACCTGGTCTCTGAACTGCAGATCAATGGTTTTGTACTGATTCCATCCGATTTCGTTCAACCCGTAAAGATACAACATTTTCAGTTTTTCCAGCTTTTGTTTGTAACGGCTTAAGTCGCCCATCATCACCATATGATCGCCCACCCGGGGTACAAGTTCCACTTTTAGCTTGTCGTTGATGTTTATTTGCATTATCTGATTGCTCCAGAAGGGGTCTTTGTTGATGTAATCGGCAAAGTCGAACAAAACTCCCGTAGCCATTTTCTGTGTTACCCTGCCGGAAATTACCGGAACATAAGCCGCAAAATTTTGCGATACCGGCATCGGTTTTCGCTGATCGTCCACGTAATAATTTTCATAGCCCACAACCCGGAGTACAGGGATTCGCTGTTCGATGCTCACAGTTATTTCACCTACGGGAGTTTTGAAGCATTCAGCCTTCCTCACCATCGGATGTTTTTCAATGGCATCTTCAATCGATTTCGTTTTTATTCGCTTCATGGTTTTTCCTATCGGATTTAATCCTTCGGTCTCCAGAAGTCTGGCTATCTCGGTGTTGGTAATCAGTTGTCGGTTATTAAAATCCTGAATATTTACCTCAATATTTGAACAGACCTGTTCTTTACCGGTCGAAATGCCACTGTAGGCACCAAAAACCGCATACGCCAGGCAAATAACAACGCCTGCTGTAAGTAATATGTATTTCAGTATCTTGTTCATTCAGTGTGATTTTTGTTTTTATGTTCCAATAAAAAATTACTATGAAAATCTTTTCTTCAGATAATTTTTTATTTCAGGAACGAGTTTGTCGATATCACCTGCACCAAAGGTAACTATCACATCCAGCTCTTTTTCATCCAACAAAGTTAGCAAATTTTCCTTGGATGATAATTCTTTATGAATTGATGTGACATCATTTAGAATAAGTTCGGACGTAACACCCTCAATAGGCAATTCGCGTGCAGGGTAGATGGGCAGAAGTATCACTTCATCCAGCTGGCTCAGCGATTTGGCAAATTCCGGAGCAAAATCGCGGGTGCGGCTGTACAGGTGCGGCTGGAAAATTCCGGTAATTTTACGCTCCGGGTAAAGCTGGCGAATGGACGAAATACTCTCTTTCAGTTCGCTCGGATGATGGGCGTAATCGTCCATATATACCACTTTTTCCGAATTGAAAACAATATTGAACCGACGGTAAATGCCTGAAAAGGTAGAGATACCGGTTCGGAGTTCTTCATTGGTTACCCCGTTGAGCCAGGCCATAGCCATGGCTGCCACGCTGTTTTCCACATTTATCATGATGGGTACCCCAAGGCGGACATCATATATAGTATCGGTAGGAGTCACAAAATCGAATAGAATATTCCCTTTTTCAGTTCGAATGTTCTTGGCATGAAAGTCGGCTGTTGGGTCTAATCCGTAGGTAAACATTTTTACCCCTTTCTTCAGTTTTGGCTTCAGTTCCGCTTTTTTATTGACCACCAAAGCTCCTCCGGGCATGATTAGTGAGGTGAAATGCTCGAAACTTTCGAGAAATGCCTCTTTCGTACCATAAATATCCAGGTGGTCGGCATCCACAGAGATTATCACAGCCATAAACGGCGTCAGCTGGTGAAAGGACCGGTCGTACTCATCGGCTTCCACTACCACGTAATTACTCTCGTTCGAAAGCAGCAGATTGGTGTTGTAATTATTGGAAATACCGCCCAGAAAAGCGCTGCAATTCACATGCGACTGGTACAGTAGGTGCGCTGTGATAGTCGAAGTGGTGGTTTTACCGTGGGTTCCGGCTATGCAGATGGCTTTACTCTGTCGGGTGATTTCGCCTAGCATTTCGGCACGTTTCAGTATTTTGAAATTATGTTCGCGAAAATAAACCAGTTGCTCGTGTTCCTGCGGTACCGCCGGAGTTATCACCACCAATGTTTTTTCTTTCATCCGAAAATCAGGTGGAATGCTGGCCACACCTTCTTCGAATGTAATGCTGATGCCCTCAGCCTGCAGGTCGGATGTGAGTTTTGTTTCGGAGCGGTCGTAACCGGCCACAGCAAAACCCTTCACATGATAATACCGCGCAATGGCGCTCATGCCTATTCCACCTATTCCTATGAAATAATATTGTGTAAAAGCCATTGTCAAAATTTTTTTCTTTGTGCAATAATCTTAAAAACTTCATCGGCAATTCTGTCAGCCGAATTCCGTTCGGCTAGTCGCAGAATGTTTTTCGATAGTTGCTCCAGTGCCGGATTATTCTCAATCAGTTCCAGTGCTTTCGGAACAAGATTTTTCTCGGCATCGGCGTCGCGTATCATTACGGCTGCGTCGCGGTTGGCGAGTGCAAGTGCATTTTTGGTCTGATGGTCTTCGGCCACATTGGGTGAAGGCACCAGTATAACGGGCTTGGCAAGCAGGCAAAGTTCTGATATGGAACTGGCACCTGCACGTGAAATTACCAAATCGGCTATGGAGTAAGCATAATCCATCCGGCTTACAAAATCCGTCACTACCATTTTACTACTGTGAAATGATGCAGCTGCTTCACGTGCTTCGGTTACATACAATTTTCCGGTCTGCCAGATACACTGAACGTCCGAGCCGGCAAGTGATTGCAGTCCTCCTTTTATGCTTCGGTTGATGGTTCTGGCACCCAGACTGCCACCGACTATTAGTATTGTTTTTTTTGCCGGGTCAAAACCAAAAAACTCATAAGCTTCCCGGGCTTTAGGAGCAACTGCGAATAAATCCTGCCGAACAGGATTGCCTGTAAGAATTATTTTTTCGGCCGGAAAAAATTTTTCCATTCCTTCGTAAGCCACACAAATTTTACTCGCACGGGCTGCGAGCAGTTTATTGGTTACTCCTGCATATGAGTTTTGTTCCTGCAGAAGGGTTGGCACTCCAAATTTCGCAGCAGCCTTCAGGGTGGGAGCACTGGCATATCCGCCCACACCAATGGCAATGTCGGGTTTGAAAGCTGCAATAATTTTTTTTGCTTTGCGGGTGCTTTTTAGCAGGTCAATAATTACACTCACGTTTTTCAGCAGGTTTTTGCGGTCGAAACCGCGTACAGGCAATCCTTCGATTGGATATCCGGCCTGCGGTACCCGTTCCATCTCCATACGACCGATAGCCCCTACGAATAAAATTTCAGCAAAAGGATCCTGCTTTTTGATGGCATTGGCTATGCTGATAGCCGGAAAAATGTGACCGCCTGTGCCACCTCCGCTGATGATGTATTTCATAATTATTCCTCCTTAATTTTAATTGCCTGACCGGGAATTGTCTGTTAAAAGTTACATGTTAAATATTCCACAAACTTAATAATTGGGAATTCATGAGCAAATAATTATCCAATTTCCTCAATATCAAGTACGTATTCTTCCTCCTCAGCTTCCTCAACCGGCTGACTGACCTGATCTTTTTGTTTTATTTTCTTTTCCTTTTCCGCTTTTATTTCACGTATTACTCCCAGAATTATTCCGAAGTAGATACCGTTGATCATAATGGAAGTTCCGCCACGGCTTATTAAAGGCAACGGCTGACCGGTTACCAAACCAAATCCGGAACCCACAAACATATTGACCGTGGCCTGCAGCGTGATAAGCAAGCCTAAACCGGTAACAAGCATGGCCGGAAAGGTACTTTTGCATACAGTGGCTATCTGGCCGGTCCTGAAGAGTAATACCATGTAGAGAAACATGATAAAAATTGCACCCAGTAAGCCCATTTCTTCAATAATGATGGAGAAGATAAAATCGTCAAAAGCGTGTGGGAGAAAATCCCGTTGAACGCTGTTGCCGGGAAAAACTCCAAACAAACCACCGCGGGCTACGGCAATACGTCCGTGCTGAACCTGAAGATTTTCGTCATTGATCACATATTTATCCTTATCATTTTCGCCGGCCGAACGGTCGATGCGTGCTACCCAGGTGTAAGCACGGTGAAACATATCGGGCATCTTCTCTTCAGGAATGGCTTTAACCATTCCATAACCTATAACAAGCAATATAACCCCCACGGCCAGAATTGAAGCCAGTTTTTTCCACGATATCCGGCCAATAAACATCATGAAGTAGATAGTAAGACCGAGAATGGCTGCCGTAGAGAAATTTTCCAGAAAGATCAAACCACATACCACACCGGCGATGGCCATTATGATCCAGAAATTTCGGTTTTCATCTGCCGGATTGGCCCGTATGCGTGATATGAAATCGGCAATAACGACTATCAGGGACAGTTTTGCCGGTTCGGAGGGCTGAAACTGAATGCCAAACAGCTTTATCCACCGGCTGGCATCGTTGGTGTCCTGACCCTTGAGCAACACATAAATAAGCAGCAGAATAGAAATCAGAAGTCCCAGGTAAGCAAAAATGCGTATGTACCGGTATGGAACCAGATGCACCACATAAGCCAAAACTGCTCCCAATGCCAGGTAGGAAAAATGCTGAACAATGGGTGCGGTATGACTGGCTGCTTTAAATGCCAGTGTACTGGAGGCACTGTACAATTCAATGATAGAAAATATACACAGGATAAAGAATACCGTCCAGACGATGGTATCTCCTTTTAGGTATTTCTTAAAAAAATTTTCCACTTCTTGTTTTGTTCAATCGGGTGAATAAATAGGTTAAAAATAAACGCTTAATATGGGCACTGTGAAAAATGTTTACAAATTTCTGACACAGGATTTGAATTGTTTTCCACGGTCCTCGTAATTCTGAAATAAGTCGAAACTGGCACAACAGGGAGACAGCAGGACGGTTTCGCCCGGTTTTGCCATTTTGTAGGCAGTATTCACACATTCTTCCATGGAGTGTGCATCGGCAATATTTTCAACTTTTCCATCAAAGAATTCATGAAGTTTGGAGTTATCAACTCCCAAAAAAATTAACCCGCTCACTTTTTCTTTTACCAGTTCTTCTATTTCGGTGTAGTCGTTTCCTTTGTCGGTTCCGCCAAGGATCAGGATTACCGGCGTTTTCATACTCTGAAGGGCATACCAGCACGAATTTACGTTGGGGGCTTTGGAGTCGTTGATATATTTTACATTTTTCACAGTGGCTACATACTCCAGTCGGTGCTCTACGCCCTGAAATTCCTGCAACGATTGCCGGATACTTTCTTTGCGTATATTGACTATGGAAGCCGTAAGTCCTGCTGCCATTGAGTTGTAGGTGTTGTGCATTCCCTTGAGTGATAGTTCGGTTGCCGGCATAGTGAAAATATTATTTAGTGTATTGATAATCAATTGTTCATTTTCGATAAAAGCTTTTGTTTTTTCTTCGCGCTGCAGAGCAAAGGGATATAGTGTTGACTGAATGTCTCTTTTCTTCAGTTCTTCCTGAATGACGGGGTCGTCGTTCCAAAAGATAAATGCATCTTTTGCCGTTTGATTCTGGGTAATACGAAATTTCGAGTCAATATAATTTTGAAAATTGTAATTGTAACGGTCCAGGTGATCGGGTGTGATATTAAGCAATATGGCGATGTCGGCTTTGAATTCGGTCATGCCATCGAGCTGAAAACTACTTAGCTCCACCACGTAATAATCATGTTTTTCTTCAGCTACCTGCAGTGCCAGGCTTTTTCCCACATTGCCGGCCAGACCCACATTGAGTCCGCCATTTTTCAGAATATGGTATATCAGCATGGTAGTCGTTGTTTTGCCATTGCTCCCGGTGATACATATCATTTTGGCATCGGTGTATCTTCCTGCAAATTCAATTTCGGAAATAACGGGTGTGTGCTGTGCTTTCAGTTTTTGAATTATTGGCGCCTTGTCGGGTATTCCGGGACTTTTTATAACTTCATCAGCATTTAATATCAGTTCTTCGGTGTGTTTTTTCTCTTCCCACCCGATGCCGTGATCATTCAGCATTTGTTTGTATTCCGGTTTTATCTCGCCCATGTCCGATACAAATACATCAAAGCCCTGCTTTCTGGCCAATACGGCTGCACCAGCACCACTTTCACCTGCTCCGAGTACTACTATTCTTTTCATTTTTTATTGAACTGATTATCTTATTTTCAATGTAATAATGCTGATGGCTGCCAGAATGATGCCGATAATCCAGAATCTTACTACCAGTTTTGATTCATGTACCGGATTCCAGGGTTTATTGATGGCAGCTGCAATGCCCGATTTTCCACCTTTCTGAAAATGATGATGGAGCGGTGTCATCAGAAAAATTCGTTTTCCCTGGCCAAATCGTTTTTTTGTGTATTTGAAATAAAACCGTTGCACAATAACTGAGATACTTTCCACAAAAAATAATCCGCACAATACGGGTATCAACAACTCTTTGTGAATGGCAATGGAGAAGGTGGCAATAATTCCACCCAAGGTCAGACTACCCGTATCGCCCATAAATACCTGCGCGGGATAAGAATTGTACCACAAAAATCCGACCGTGGCACCAATGAGTGAACCTGCAAAAATGAGCAGTTCACCTGTGCCGGGCAAATACATGATATTGAGGTATCCGGCATAGTTTACATTGCCCGACACATAGGCCAGGATACCGAGCGTGACACCAATAATAGCCGTGGAACCGGTGGCAAGTCCATCCATCCCGTCAGTCAGATTGGCACTGTTGGATACGGCAGTTACAATAAATATGGCCATCAGCACAAATAAAATCCAACCGTATTTCTGGGCCTGATCACCCGCCCATTTGAAGGCATCGGCATAATCCAGGTTGTTATTTTTCATGAAGGGAATGGTCGTTTTGGTCGATTTTACATCGTGCGAAGCATACAAAACATTTTCTACCCGTGCATTTTCTCCTTTTATTTCGGCATTTTCACGGATTACGGCATCCGGGCTGAGATAAAGTGTAAGTCCTACAATAAGGCCAAGTCCAATCTGACCTACTATTTTAAATCTTCCTTTGAGTCCTTCCTTGTTCCGGTATTTTATTTTCAGATAATCGTCCAGAAATCCGATAGCTCCCATCCACACACAGGTGATAATCATCAGCAGGGTGTAAATATTCGTCAGATCAGCAAGTAACAAAGTAGGTATTAGTATCGAAAAGATGATGATAATTCCTCCCATGGTAGGTGTTCCCTTTTTCTGAAGCTGATCTTCCATGCCCAGATCACGGATGGTTTCACCTATCTGCAGCAATTGCAAGCGATCTATTATTTTTCGTCCAATCATGGTTGATACCAGCAAAGCAAGTATAAAGGCTAAGCCGGTGCGAAACGAAATGGACAGGAACATGCCCGATCCGGGTATGTCGTAGTATTTGTCCAGATAGTGGATTAAGTGATACAGCATAAACTTAAATTTTTTGTGTTGCTATTTATAAGTCATGTTCCTAATCTGAGAATAAGGATTTTTGAATCGTGTCTGTGATAAATTTAACGTTTTCAAAAACATTTTCTCACCTCTTCTTTGTCATCAAAATGATGTTTTACACCCTGAATGATCTGATAATCCTCGTGTCCTTTTCCTGCTACCAGCACCACATCGCCCTTTTGGGCTAAAGAACAGGCTGTTTTTATAGCTTCGCGGCGGTCTGCAATGGTTAAACTTTTTGCTTTCTGCGATGGGTCCAGTCCGGCGAGCATGTCGTTCAGAATGTCCATGGGTTCTTCGTTGCGCGGATTATCAGAGGTAAGTATTGCTTTCCAGCTGCCATCGACGGCTTCACGTGCCATCATCGGGCGTTTCCCCTTGTCACGATTGCCGCCGCATCCCACCACGGTTATCAGCCGGCCATTGCCCTTCAGTATTTCATTAATCGTCGAAATCACATTGTTCAGCGCATCGGGCGTATGAGCATAATCCACTATGGCAGCATATCCGGTGGGCGAATACAGCGTGTCGAACCGGCCCGACACTGATTTCAGCGAACTGATGATGCGAAGAACTTCTAATTCATCCTGTCCGAGCAATACGGCTGCACCATAAACTGCGGTAAGATTGGAGGCATTGAATTTTCCGATAAAGGAAACATGCACTTCACGATTGTTCATGTCCAGCAGCATGCCTTCAAATCCGTCGTCCAGAATTTTTGTTTTGAAATCGGCCATGGAGCGTAGCGAGTAACTGAACTTTTTTGCCCGGGAATTCTGGAGCATCACCATTCCGTTTTTATCGTCGGCATTGGTCAGTGCAAATGCATTGCTGTCAAGATCATCAAAAAAGCGTTTTTTTGCTTTCAGATAATTTTCAAATGTCAGGTGATAATCGATGTGGTCGCGGGTCAGATTGGTGAAAACCGCACCATCAAATTCCAGACCGGCGATGCGTCTTTGTTCCACTGCGTGTGAACTCACTTCCATAAATGCATATTTGCAGCCGGCTTCCACCATCCTGGCAAGCAGCGCATTGAGTTCAAGCGCGTCCGGCGTGGTGTGAGTGGCTTCTACCGCATCATCATTCACATAATTGCACACAGTGGAAAGCAATCCTGCACCATAGCCGAGTTCCCGGAAAAGCTTGTACAGCAGTGTGGCAATCGTAGTTTTACCGTTTGTTCCTGTAACTCCAACCAAAATCAATTTTGAAGAAGGAAATCCATACCAGCACGAAGCCACCAGTCCCAGCGCTTCGGCGCTGTCTTTTACCTGAATATAAGTAACTTCGGGATTCAACTCTTGTGGCA
>CALMZF010000368.1 GCA_937870645.1 uncultured Paludibacter sp.
CAGGATGAACGGCTGCGTGAACTGGTTGCCCGGGTGTATACAAATGTGCCGTTTTATCGCCACAAACTGGATGAAGCAGGGGTGAAACCTTCGGACATACACGGTATTGATGATATTAGCAAGTTACCGTTCACCCACAAGCAGGATTTGCGCGACAACTATCCTTTTGGCCTTTTTGCTGTATCGATGAAGGACATTGTGCGTGTTCATGGTTCGAGTGGAACAACCGGAAAACCGACTACAGTTGGCTATACGAAGAATGATATAAAAATATGGAAAGAAGTGGTGGCACGCTGTTTCACCATGTGTGGCGTCGATCAGCACGATATTGTACAGGTTTCGTACGGTTACGGATTATTTACCGGAGGACTTGGTGCACATTACGGTGCCGAGGAGGTTGGTTGTTCCGTAATTCCAATTTCGGGCGGCAATACCCGCCGTCAGTTGCAGCTGATGGCCGATTTTGGTTCCACGGTGTTGGCTTGTACGCCTTCCTATGCCCTGCATCTGGCTGATGCAATGGCTGAATTCGGCTACTCTACAGCGGATATGAAACTGAGGGTGGGAGTGTTCGGTGCTGAACCCTGGACGGAAAATATGCGCAGGGAACTGGAACGAAAATGGAATATTTCGGCTCATGACATCTACGGCCTGAGCGAAATTATGGGACCCGGTGTAGCCAACGATTGTATCTTTCACGATGGACTTCACATCAACGAAGATCATTTTTTTGCGGAAATTGTTGATCCGGATACCAAAGAACCGGTACCTTACGGACAGGAAGGCGAACTCGTTTTCACCACACTAACCAAAGAAGGAATACCGCTGATACGCTACAACACCCGCGATTTATCGTCACTTAATTACAACACCTGCGAATGTGGCCGCACAACTGTACGTATGAAGAAAATTACCGGACGAAGTGACGACATGCTAATCATCCGCGGAGTGAATCTGTTCCCCTCGCAAATAGAACACGTATTGCTCGAACTGCAGGAAACAAGCGCACATTATATATTGTATGTTGACAGGAAAAATAACCTGGATACACTCGAATTGCAGGTGGAACTGGATGAAAACAAACTGACCGATACCATCCGTGATCTGCAGAACCTGTCCCGAAAGATTGAACATGCCCTCAACAGTGCCATTGGCCTGAGTGTGAAGGTTACCCTGGTAGAACCTAAAACCATTGCCCGCAGCGAAGGTAAAGCTACCCGAGTGGTGGACCGGCGAAATAAGGAATAATACTTTTATCAACTAAAATTAAGGCTAATGAAAGCAATTCTGAAAAATTGCACACTGTTTGCTGCTGTTGTTTTTCTGTTCACGGGTTGCGCCATCATCACCAACGGAATTTCCTATCAAAAAGACCGGCTGATGGGTACTTCTCGCTATACCTGGCACGAAACCTTTGCTACCAATCAACTTCATGAACAGCAATACGAGCAGGATATTTCCATTCTTAAAGAAATAGATGCGCGGCAGCAGGTTACATACACCATGTACGATATTATATCGCTGCCAATGAAAAGTTTTGATGTTTCCAACGAAATGTATATAATCATTGATAATGAGGTCATTCCGCTTAGCATTACTCTCAAAGAAAGACTGTATGATGGAAATTACGGAAATACATCAAATTTTCCCCGGCAAAATCCTCCGACTGACACGGGTTACGATCTCACCAATTCGAAGGTTACCCGGATGATTCACCCCCTGAGCGATGAAATGATTGAACTCATAACCACAGCCCGCAGGGTATATCTCCGCTACTACGTGGGACCCAATATGATAACTTCCGAAATAAAGGGAGCTAAACTTTATTCGGTAAAAAAACTGATTAGTCGCAAATAGAAACAAAAGAATAAACGAACCATAATGATTTCAAAACAACTGATAGACAGCCTTTTTGCAAAATTCGGGACGAATGATATCAATCAACTTTCCATTCGGGAAGTGGGCAAACTGGTATCGATGATAGAAAAAGAAAGCGGTGAGGAATTTATACATATGGAAATGGGTGTGCCCGGCCTTCCGGCATCACAAATCGGTATCGATGCAGAAAAAGAAGCGTTGGAAAAGGGAGTTGGAGCCGCTTACCCGAATATTGAGGGAATTCAGGTTACCAAGGAGGAAATCGCCCGGTTTGCGAAACTATTCATGAATCTGGAGACTTCGCCTGCTCACTGCATTCCCACAGTGGGTGGAATGCAGGGAAGTTTTGCCGCACTACTGGCCGCTGCCCGTTCCAATCCCGATAAGCCCTATACCTTATTTATTGATCCCGGTTTTCCGGTGCAAAAATCACAGCTGCATCTGATGGGTGTTCCGTTCAAATCCTTTGATATACTGAATTATCGCGGCGATAAGCTGAAAGCCAAACTGGAGGAATTCCTTAAAGAAGAAAATATTTGTTCCATCTGCTATTCTTCGCCCAACAATCCTTCATGGTTTTGTTTTACGGAAGAGGAGCTGCAAACGATAGGGGAACTGGCTACCGAACATGACGTGTTAGTGATTGAAGATCTGGCTTACTTTGGAATGGATTTTCGTGAGAATTACGGCGTACCCGGCGAAAGTCCCTACCAGCCAACGGTTGCACATTATACCGACAATTATATTCTGATACTTTCGGCTTCCAAAATATTCAGTTATGCCGGTCAACGCATCGGGATGCTGATTTTCAGTGAAAAAACCTTCACTCGAAAGTATCCAAATCTGAAAAATTATTTCACTTCGGATACACTCGGCCATTTTATCCCGTACGGCGTACTTTACGCCACCACAGCCGGAACGGCGCACTCGGCACAATATGCACTTGCTGCCATGCTTAAAACAGCCAACGACGGACAGGTGGATTTTATCAAAAATCTGCATCTCTACGGTCAAAAAGCACGATTGATGAAAGAGGTATTTTTGAAACATGGTTTTTACATCGTTTACAACGACGATAAACGTGAACTTGCCGACGGGTTTTATTTCACCATCGCTTATCCGGGCCTGACAAGCGGCGAACTGATGACCAAATTTCTGTATTTTGGTATCAGTGCCATATCGCTGGCTATTACCGGCAGCGAAAATCCCAACGGATTGAGAGCCTGTGTATCGTTTGTGAGACTCGATCAGATACCGGAACTTGACCTAAGGCTTGCCCGGTTTGTAAACGAGATGAAAAACTGATTTATTCACCGATAAATTACAATGGTACATCGACTTATCTGATGTACCTTTTTTGTGGATAAAAACTCCCGTCGTAATCTTAAACTGAAAATCAGATCTACATAAAATATTTATGCAACAAATATCCTTTTTCACGATTGCAATAATCATTTTTTTGTATTTTTACGAATTCATTTTTAATTAACAAAAACACACTAATAAATCTAAAAAAACCTGCTCCGGCAGGACAAAACAAGACCTATGGAAATCATCAAATCGAACGAAGTCATCGAGTGGGCAAAACAGTTTCTGGACAAAGCCGAAAAAGAAATCAGCCCGCAGGAATTAAAGGAACAGAACAAATACGCCATTCTGGTTCAAAACCCCAACGACAAGGTACTTTTATCCAAAATGCTGGATGAGAGTTCACAAATTCACGACAGTAAGAAACTGGCCCGAAGGATGAAAATCCTGCTAAAACGGTACGGAGTTCCCGAATTCTTCAATTCGTCGGATCATTTTATGCTCAGTTTATTTACTTCGTTTGGTTACTGGTTCGATTTTATTGCCGTACCGATATTTAAGAAAAGATTACGTTCCGAAACAGCTGCCGTCATAATCAACGAACGTCCCGACCTGCTCACAGAGCATCTGAGTGAACGCCGCAGTCAGAAAATCGGTCAGAATGTAAACCTGCTGGGCGAAGTAGTATTGGGCGATGGTGAAGCACGCAACCGCTACGAACACTACCTGGAAGCGCTGAAAGATCCAAAAATCAACTATATTTCCGTAAAACTATCAGGTATTTATGCCCAAATCAATGCACTGAATTACGACCTCTGTAAAAAAGAGCTGTGTGAACTGATGGGCAATATCTATCAGCAGGCTATGGATTATCCGTTTGTGGACGAACAGGGTGTAGCCAAATCAAAATTCGTTAATCTGGATATGGAAGAATACAAAGACGCTGAACTTACGCTCGATGTATTCATAACCACACTTTCGGAGCCACGTTTTAAAAATCTGACTGCAGGTATTGTTGTGCAGGCTTATCTGCCCGATGCTGAGGCACTGCAAACAGAATTACTTGAATTTGCACATAAACGGGTAGCCGAAGGTGGTGCAACCCTCAAAATGCGTCTGGTGAAAGGTGCAAATCTGCAAATGGAAAGCATCGTGTCATCGCTGCGTGGTTGGGAAAATCCTGTTTACGACAGCAAAGTGAAAGTGGATGCCAACTTTCTGCACATACTGGACAGAGCCATGATCCCCGAAAATGCCCGGGTGATGCAGTTGGGTGTAGCTTCACACAACTTTTTCACCATCGGGTATGCCTACCTGCTGGCTAAGAAAAACGGTGTAGAAGAGCATGTTACCTTTGAAATGCTCGAAGGGATGGCCAATCACCTGCCGCGCGTGATGCGCAGCCTCGAGAAGCAAATCATTCTGTACACACCGGTAGTGAAAGACGAACATTTTCTCAATGCCGTTTCGTATCTGGTGCGCCGCATGGATGAAAATACCGGAAAAGACAACTTCCTGACTTATTCCTTCAATCTTAAATTTGGCAGCAAACACTGGAATTTCCTGCAGGATCAGTTTCTGGAAGCATTTGCCATGAAAGATACTATCGATACCACTCCGAAACGTAAGCAAAACAGAAATCTTCCGGTTGAACCCACTACGAATATCAATGAATATGCAGGAGAACCTGATACAGACTTTGACCTGAAGCCAAACCGGCTCTGGGCGGACGAAATCCGTAACAAATGGATGAAATCTACCGCTGACAAACCTTATCAGATACCTGCACAAATTGGTAAAAAAGAACTGACTACTGAAAAAAAATATCCGTACTACGACCGAAGTCTGGAAGAAAAAGTATGTATCTGCGAAGTAAATCAAACGTCACCGGAACAGGTGAAAGAGATTGTGGCAATAGCTGAAGCCGATGCATCGGGATGGCGGAAAACAACCCTGGCCGAACGGAATATTATTCTTCACAAAGTGGGTGATAATCTCGGAAAAAGCCGTGGCGATCTGATTGGCTGCATGTCGGCAATAACAGGAAAAACATTCACCGAAGGCGATGTGGAAGTTTCGGAAGCCATTGATTTTTGCCGTTTTTATCCGTATTCAATGAAGCCGTTTAACGACCTGAAATCGGTTACGTATTCACCCAAAGGGATTATACTTGTCATTCCACCCTGGAATTTCCCAACCGCTATTCCCGTTGGTGGGGTAGTTGCCGGGTTGGCCGGAGGTAATACCGTAATATTGAAACCGGCTACGGTAGCATTCCCCATTGCGTGGGAATTTGCCAAATGTTTCTGGGATGCCGGTGTACCCAAAGATGCTCTGCAGGTAGTTTGTCCCGATAGCCGCGAAGCGGTGAATTTTCTCACAGCACATCCGGCGGTGAAGCACATTATCATGACCGGAGGCACCGATACCGCTTTCCGCATTCTCGAAAACAACCCGACTTGTCCGCTCTCTGCCGAAACCGGAGGAAAAAACGCCATTATCCTCACTGCCAGTGGCGACCGCGATCACGCCATTCAGAATGTGGTGAAATCGGCATTCGGCAACGCCGGACAAAAATGTTCGGCCTGTTCGCTGCTCCTCCTCGAAAAAAGCGTGTACAATGATCCAACCTTTAAGACCAAACTGATTGATGCCGTGAAAAGCATACGAACCGGCAGTGCCTGGGATGGTGCGAACATTGTAGGTCCGATGGTAGACAATAAAAATGAAAAACTGCTGCATGCAGTCAATAACCTGGAAGAAGGGGAGAGCTGGCTGGTAAAACCCGAGTTTGTGGATAAAGACGGCTTTATAATTAAGCCGTGTGTGAAATGGGGAGTGAAACCCAACAGCTACACCTTCCGCACCGAACTTTTCGGACCGCTGTTGGCTGTTGTGTGTATAGATGACCTGCAACATGGAATAGACCTGGTGAATAAGAAAACCGAATACGGACTGACTTCCGGATTGCAAAGTCTCGACGAAGACGAACGCCGTCTGTGGAAAAATTCCATCGAAGCCGGAAATTTGTATATCAACCGAGGTATCACTGGTGCAATCGTTCAACGGCAGCCCTTTGGCGGCATGAAACGTTCGGCTTTCGGGGGCGGCATTAAAGCCGGTTCGGTCAATTACGTTAGCTGTTTTGTGAATTTCAATGAAACACCCAAATCAGAAAAAATTCCGGTAACTGACAATATCTACCAAAGCGTAAAAGCGTTTATGACTGAAGATGAATATTCACGTATTCAGCTGGCTCATGAAAGTTATAAACGCAACTGGGAGGAAGAATTTTCGCAGGAAAAAGTTACCCAGCAACTGATGGGAGAGCAAAACACCTTCCGTTATCTGCCGTTGAAAAACATCGTTTTCCGCGTGCTGCCCGGTGATAAGGCTGACGATATGCTGCTGGTGATTAGAGCTGCCAATACAGCCCGTACACCACTCACAATCAGCATTAATGCTTCTGATGAAAAACTGAAAGTGCTGAATGAACTTCCCACAAATGAATTCACACTGGTTACTCAATCGGATGAGGAATTCGTGGCTGATATGGATAAATTCGACCGTGTACGTTGTTGCTCTTCAGTGTTGCCTGAAAGCTATTATCTGAAAGCCGCAAAACTGGGTAAATACATAGCGGTGACCAAACCGCTTACCGAAGGACGGCTGGAATTGCTCCATTACCTGAAAGAACAAAGTATTTCGTATGAATATCACCGTTACGGCAGCTTTACCGAAGAGGATGCTGTTCTCTGATTGATGAACTGACAACAAACCGGAGCATCCGGTCAATGAATAGAAAAGGACTAAGCAGGGCGTAATAACCCTACTTAGTCCTTTTTGGGTTTTCAGCATGACTATCTGTCTTGTCCTGAAAAAGTTTTACAAAAAAGTAAACGCCATTCAGGATTTACTGTTTGTTTCTGAAGTCAGACCTCCCTCCGGCTCCCTCCAGGGAGGGAGAGTGCTGATTGCAGAATATTTTTACGTTTATTTCTATTTCCATTTATCTGGCTTGATATATTTTAAAACTCTATATCTGTTGCGAAAAACTAAATCAACTCTTCATTCCCCTCCCTGAAGAGCCTGTCCCGTACTTGTTTCAGGAGCTTAGGGGAGGTCTCTTAGTGATTTGTCCTGAAACAGCTTTACAAAAAAGTAAACACCATTCAGGATTTACTGTTTGTTTCTGAAGTAAGACCTCCCTCCGGCTCCCTCCAGG
>CALMZF010000369.1 GCA_937870645.1 uncultured Paludibacter sp.
AAATCAATCGGACCATTTTTTACCTGAATAATCACATTGTCGCGAAACTGTCCATCGAAGCGGATAAATTCCTTGTAAGCCAGTTTGGCACGGTCGTCGCCGGGTTCATACACAAAAGCCCTCCACATGACTATTCCGCCGAATGGTTTCAGTGCATCCGCCAGCATATTGGCACCATCCACATGCGTACGTCCGTAATCCATCGGCCCCGGCAATCCTTCGGAGTTAGCCTTCACCAGAAAACCGCCAAAATCGGGTATCAACCGGTAAATTTCAGCGGCTTTATTCTTCCACCATTCCTGCACGCGTTTATCGAGCGGATCGGACGTCGGCAGACCACCCAATTCTTTGGGTGAGGAAAAATTGATGGACAAATAAACACGGATATTGTAAGGTCGTAATACTCCGGCAATGGCTTTCACTTTTTCTAGATATTCATCCGAAAGAATTTTGGGAGAAGCATTTACATTATTCAGTACCGTAGCATTGATGCCAATGGAAGCATTTGCACGGGCATATTCAATGTATCGGGGTGAAATAACTTCCGGCAATTCGTCCCATTTCCAGATGGAGTGACCGGCATACCCCCGTTCAACAGTGCCGTCCAGGTTGTCCCAATGGTTGAGAAGCCGGAGGTTATAGGATGGCTTTTCACTGATATTCAGTGATGCAGAGAACTGATCGGTCTGAATTATCCGCAACAAGCAGAAAATGCCATAAAGTAAACCGTTGTGGGTATTTGCACCCACAACGGTCAGTTTTTTTCCATTTTTATAAATAGATCGAATGATAAAACCTTCGTTGCCAACATCTTTCAGGTAGTTCGAAATATTTAATTTCCGAATTAATTTATTTTCAGCAGTACCAATAATCAATAAATTGTCATTCAGCTTATTACTGAAATTCAGTTCTGTTCCGTTCATTTCTTTCCAGGCTCGCTGAAACTCACTGACAGCCATTAAATTTTTATCGGCTGAAATTCCTGAAAAATGAAAATTTTGAACCTTTAATTCAGTAAATCGAAGCCATAAACGACTGCCGTCTTCGGCGCTCAAACCAAAAACGACAGTCGCCATGAGAAAACACAAAAACAATCTTTTTTTACACCTCAAAAACATACCTAATCATTAATAAACAAATTATCACCTCTTATTTTTACTATTTTCGAAATTACTTTTTTATCTGCAATCGATTTTTCGTCGGGCTGCTTGCCACCAATGCTCAGCAATACATCGCCCGGTTCAACTACGGCCTTGTTTTCATCATTACGGGCTGCAAACTGTGCCGGTTTCAGGATGAATTCCACCGTTTGGGTTTCTCCTTTTTTCAGAAAAATTCTTTTGAAACCCTGCAACGAACGAATGGGCTTTTTGAGTTTGCTGTCCGGAAGTGAAACGTATAGCTGCACCACTTCATCGCCATCCATTGAACCCGTATTCTTTACATTCACGGATAATTTAATATCTTCACCGGTAATTATTTCATCGGGAATATTTTTAACAGAATATTCAAAGGTCGTATAACTTAAACCGTATCCAAATTCATATAACGGCTTTCCACTGAAATACCGGTACGTTTTTCCCTTCATATCGTACTCTTCGAAAGCCGGAATTTGACTGATATCTTTGTAAAAAGTCACCGGCAGACGTCCGGCAGGATTATAATCGCCAAAAATAACATCGGCTATCGCTGCTCCGCCCGACTGACCCGGATACCAGGCATCGAGAACAGCAGGCTTGTTTTCTGCATCAGGATTGAAAGCCACAGCGCTGCCGTTGAGTAAAACCAACACGGTGGGTTTACCGATTTTCTGAATAGCCCGGATGAGTTCAGTCTGCGTTTCGGGAAGGTTTATATCCAGGCGGTCGCCACCGGCAAAACCTTTCACTTTCACCTTCATTTCTTCGCCTTCGAGCATCGGACTAAGACCCATGCAGAGTACAACCAAATCCGAATTAGCAGCCAGTTCGAGTGCTTCTTTCTTCAAACCGGGGTTTGGCAGTTCCCATAAAATGCGGATGTGCGAATACTCACTGTTGTCCTGAACATATTCTGCCTGTATCTTATATTTCTTACCGGCTTCCAGCTGAACATACTCATAATCCTTACGCGAATGATGTTCGTTAATTTTGCCGAAAGTCAGCATTTTGCCATCTATATAGAGCCTGAAACCATTCATGGCTTCACCGCCAAGAGCGTACATTCCGGTGACCGGTGGCACCAGCACCCCTTTCCAGCGAACAGAGAAATGTTCGTATTTCATATCCGGAAACGGAGGAGTAGTCCACCACGAAAAATTCAGATTTGCATCCGTTCGTTTGTGTTTTGGCTTGCCTTTCAAATCAGAATTGTCAAAATACTCCCCTTTCAATCCCTTATTTTTCAGCGATTTGTCTGTAAAGAAATATTTTTCAGGAATAATTGTCAAACAGGGAAGTCCATCGGCTAATTTACATCCCTGAGAATATTTCACTTCGGCATTGGGCAGTTTTTCTTTTATGCCTTTCAAGGGTGTAGTTTCAAAGGATGGATAACCATTGTAGTTTCCGAGCAAAACATCGTGATTATCTGCATTTGGTCCGATGATTGCCACTCGTTTTACATTTTTAGTAAAAGGCAGCAGGTTGTTTGGATTTTCGAGCAAAACGATGGATTTTCGGGC
>CALMZF010000370.1 GCA_937870645.1 uncultured Paludibacter sp.
CGATGCGTCTGCCCTGATTCCAGTCCGATTCACTTATTTGCATCGAGAAAGTACCTTGTGTAAATGCATTCGGATAGAGGCTGCGCAAGGTTATTATTTTTGAACTTGCATCATAAGCGGCTTTGCGGTGTGCCAGACTGAGCCATCCCCAGGCCGAAGGTTTATTGGCAACATTGCTACCTCCATAATTAATACTGTAATCATAACCCATCTCCCCAAACTGCCAAATCATTTTCGGACCGGGAATAAGCGTTGTAAAGGCGATATTCAGCGGTACACGTTTGGAAACACGATAAACCGAGTCGGTTTGCATGGTTCCTGCACCGAACATTTTGGCTTTATAGAAATTGCGTTCCTCGTCATGACTTTCGGCATAACCTACCCAGCGGCGGGGTGATGAATTCATTCCGTTAAAACCACTGTTAGACTGAAATCCCATGGCAGACTGTGAGTATTGTTCATTGTTTTTACCCCAGAGATACATACCGGCATTGGCAAATTCATTTTGTTCCTGACTTACGCCCAAATGTTCCAGAATAAACATCACATCCGGTTTTGCTTCTTTGGCAGCATTGTAATATGCCGTTAATATCGCTACGCGTGAAGCATCATAGTTGTCTGCTGAATTATTCTGGGTAAATCCTTTGGCTAAGTCCATGCGATAACCATCTACCTTAAACTCGGTAATCCAGTATTTCAGTACCCGGTTGAAATGTTCTTTTGTACCGGAGAACGTATGGTTGAAATCATTGAATACGCTGTAAGCGTGTGGAGCTACCGGGTTCATCCAGGGATTGTTCGCAGCCGGTCTGTTGTTGGCACCGTCCCAGTATAAGGCAGCAAAGGGGCTGTTGCCTGTGGCATGATTGAATACCATATCGAGTATGACGGCCATTCCGCGTTTGTGACATTCATCGATGAATTTTTTATATTTTTCGGCAGTTCCGTAGGCTTTGTCGATGGCGAAGAAATGGCTTGGATTGTAGCCCCAGCTTTCGTTGCCGTCAAATTCCTGAATTGGCATCAGTTCAATGGCCGTCACACCCAAAGTCTTCAGGTAATCCAGTCTTGTGAGTGCAGCATCAATGGATTTTTCTACTGTGAAATCGCGGAAAAGCATTTCATAAATCACCATATTTTCATGTGAAGGCATAGTGAAATTGGGCACTTCCCAGGCGTAGGCCGGTTTGTTGCTTTGCAGGGTGGCTACTACTCCTGTCGTTTTTCCTTCGGGATAAGCAGGTAAATTTGGATATCTGGTGTATTTTTCATTGATATATTTGTCATTCCATGGATCGAGTACCAGTTCAGCATAAGGATCTGAAACCCGAAGCGCACCATCTACAAGGTACTGAAAGCCATACAGTTTTCCGGGTGTCAAACCGGTAAGTGTAATCCACCAGTAATTACCGTCTTTTTTCAGTTGATAATCATTTTTCTGTGCCCAATTTGTCAGGTCGCCAATCAGAAAAACGTTGGTTTTACCTGGTGCGTACATTATCAGGGTTGCCTGAGTGCCATCGGCGGAGTAGGTGATTCCGTCCTTATAGCCCGCCGGGCGGGGCTCGTTAACAACCGGTGCTGCCACATTTACATTTACCGTATCGTATTTGATTTCGGTGCCGGCTGTTGCTTTTGCAATCAGTTGATAATCAATTGTGCTTGAATAAGTGAATGACTTAGAAAGAGTTGTGGCAGATGGTGCTGTTGCTACGCTTGATCCATTAATAAACAATTCTAAGTTGGCAGTAATAGAAGAAGTGAAAGTGATTGTTTCTGTTGTTCCAACAGTTACTGATTTATCGGCAGCAGGATTGGTGAAGCCCACATTCAATCCGGCATCATACACGGTAAGCAAAATATCCCGTGGAGCTCCCACTGTTCCGTCTTTACCTTCTTTGGTTTTTAATCCGTTACGGAAAACAAAGGCGAGTTTTTTTACCACTTCGCCGGTTGTAAGTCCATAATACGCTGTCATATTCGGTGTAATCAAGAGCTTCCATTTATTATTACCAAGGGAAGTCAATTGATATTTAGCACTATTATCGCCCCAGGTTGGTGCATGTTTCCAGTCGGTGTCGCTTGTACTCAGATTTGTAATTACTCCTGTGTGAGCAAAAACGCCGTCGGCGCCCGTATAGTCTTTCAAACCGGCTGTGCCAAGTGTGGCGTCATACGTAATCTCTATCACTCCGTTGTAATCTTTGGTTACAAAAGCAGGATTAGAAGTAATTATCTGGGACCAGCTCACTACTGAGAACAGAAGTCCGATAATTGTAAATAGTAAAGTTTTTTTCATGGTTTGGGTGTTTTATTTTATGTTTATTTTGATTGATGCTGGGTTAATGCATTGTAATTCAATTATCCACAAAATTAATGGAATACAACTATGTTTCTACAGTTTGCGGTTTTATTTCCGTTTAATAAACCCGCAAACGATTGAAATTAAGACCCTAATCAGATTTATTTCAGTACAACTGCCGTCAATGGTTTTAGTACGATGGTATTCCCTGCGATTTTTTTCCCGGTTAAGAGGTCAACGTAATTACCATTTTCTGGAAGTTCAAAACGTTGTTTGGTACTTTCCATATTGAATAATAC
>CALMZF010000371.1 GCA_937870645.1 uncultured Paludibacter sp.
ACAATGACTTTCCCGCTGATGTTTTTAGGATTAATTACCATCGTAGGCGGATTTATTCCATTCGGAAAATTAGTTACTGCCGACCGTGCAGATTATACCATTCACCTGGATATGATGATAGCAACGATTAGTGTAGTTGTAGCAGTTATCGCCATACTTTTTGCTACCTATCTTTACCGTAAACCCAGTGAAGTGCCGACACAAATGGCCAACAAAGTTCGCCGGTTATACCTTGCCGCTTATCACCGTTTCTACATCGACGAAGTATATTTGTTTATCACGCAGAAAATCATTTTCAATGGCATTTCGCGCCCGATTGCCTGGTTCGACCGTCACGTGGTAGATGGAACGATGAACGGAATGGCATCAGTGACTGACTGGACATCGATTAAGATCCGTCGTTTCCAGTCCGGAAGTGTACAATGGTACGCGTATGTATTCCTGCTCGGTGTACTGACTATTACTTTGCTGGCTGTTTTTCTGTAATTAATTAAGATCAAAAAAGAAAATAGATATGAACTTCTTATCAATATTTGTACTGATACCTGTGCTAATGATCATAGCACTATTCATTGCCAGAAATCGCAAACAGGTCCTGGGTGTGATGGTTACCGGCAGCACACTGCTGGTGATTATGGCAGTTTATCTGACCGTTAGTTACATTACCGACCGCGCAGCGGGTGCAACAGGTCCGATGCTTTACACTGCCTCCATGATGTGGTACGAACCGCTCAATATTCATTACTCGGTAGGAGTTGATGGCATTTCTGTGGCAATGCTTTGCCTTTCGGCAATCATCGTATTCACCGGCACCTTCACATCCTGGAAAATGGAACCGCTGACCAAGGAATTCTTCCTGTGGTTCTGCCTGCTCTCCATCGGAGTATTCGGTTTCTTTATTGCCACTGACCTTTTCACCATGTTTATGTTTTACGAAGTGGCTTTGATCCCGATGTTTCTGTTGATAGGCATCTGGGGAAGCGGCAGGAAGGAATACTCAGCCATGAAACTGACACTGATGCTGATGGGTGCTTCGGCATTCCTGCTGGTGGGTATTCTCGGCATTTATTTCAGTTCGGGTGCTACGACCATGAACATTCTGGAACTCGTTAAAATACACATTCCGGTACAACAACAATATCTGTTCTTTGTGCTCACTTTCTTCGGTTTTGGCGTGTTGGGAGCTTTATTTCCCTTCCACACCTGGTCACCCGACGGTCATGCTTCGGCGCCAACGGCAGTATCCATGCTTCACGCAGGAGTACTGATGAAACTGGGTGGTTACGGTGCATTTCGTGTATCCATTTACCTGATGCCGGAAGCAGCACACGATATTTCTTGGATATTCCTGATAATGACCGGTATCGGTGTGGTATACGGAGCATTCTCCGCCATTCACCAAACCGACCTGAAATACATCAATGCCTATTCATCGGTTAGCCATTGCAATCTGGTACTTTTCGCCATACTGATGCTAAACCAGACTGCCATGACCGGTGCCGTGCTGCAAATGCTTTCACACGGGTTGATGACAGCCCTTTTCTTTGCTTTAATCGGAATGATTTACGGTCGCACACACACCCGACTGATTACCGAAATGGGCGGACTGATGAAAGTAATGCCGTTTCTGGGTGTAAGTTTTGTTATCGGCGGGTTGGCTTCATTAGGTCTTCCGGGATTGAGCGGTTTCGTAGCCGAAATGACTATTTTCTTTGGTGCTTTCGAACATCCTGATATGTTCCACCGCGTACTGACCATTGCAAGTACCATGTCCATCGTTATCACGGCGGTATATATTCTCCGTATGGTAGGTAAATTTCTGTACGGACCCATGCAGGACAAACATCATGCTGCGTTAACGGATGCCGTTTGGTATGAAAAAATCGCCGTTGTTACATTGATTGCTTTCATTATAGCTATCGGTTCACTGCCACTCGGACTTTCGGATATGATCCGCAGCAGTCTGACCGACGTGATCGCTCAGCTCGTACGCTAAGATTTGACAATCAGAGATATTAAAATATAAAATATTTGACTTTCAACGTTGAACTTTTTTGACTTTCAACTTTACACCAAAAGTATTATGAATTACAGTGATTTCTTATATATGCGTGATGAGCTTTCGCTCCTGATAGTCATCCTTTTCCTGCTGGTATATGATTTGATTGCGGGTAAAAAGGGCATGAAGTATTTTCAGCCGGTGGCTATTGTGGCATTTGCCATTCATACAGCATTCAACATACTTCCCTACGCTGCCGGTGAGGCATTCGGCGGAATGTATCTGAACTCCCCGATGATGTCGGTTGTGAAAACCATCCTGAACATTGGTACACTGATTGTTTTCCTGCAAGCCAAACACGTGTTCGATATGGAAAACCAGCGCAACCGACGCGGAGAATATTATTTCCTGACACTGACAACCCTGCTGGGAATGTACTATATGATTTCAAGCGGCAACTTCCTGCTGTTCTATATTGGTCTGGAAATGGCTTCCATTCCTATGGCAACACTGGCAGCACTCGACAAAGAGGACAACAAATCGGCCGAAGCGGGTGCCAAATACATTTTGTCTGCCGCTTTCTCATCGGGTATCATGCTGTTCGGTATCTCCTACATCTATGGCACCACCGGCACAATGTACTTTATGGATTTGCCTTCACTCATAACGGCCAATGCCCTTCAAATCCTGGCATTCGTATTCTTCATTGTAGGTTTATTCTTCAAAATTTCGCTGGTTCCGTTCCACTTGTGGACTGCCGACGTGTACGAAGGTTCACCCACCAATGTTACGGCTTATTTATCGGTAGTATCCAAAGGTTCAGCAGTGTTTGTTCTCACTGTGTTGCTTTACAAAGTATTCGGCAATCTTATTGATCAGTGGCAGGGAATTCTGTACGGCATTATTATTGTCAGTATCACCATTGCCAATCTCTTTGCTATCCGTCAGAAAAACATCAAGCGCTTCCTGGCTTTTTCGTCCATTTCGCAGGCCGGTTATCTGGTGTTGGCTACCATCAGCGGCACCGCTTACGGTATGACCACGCTGGTTTATTATGTGCTCGTTTACATATTCTCCAATCTGGCTGCTTTCGGAGTGATTTCCGCTATCGAAACACGCACCAAAAAACTAAACATATCCGATTATAACGGATTGTACAGCACCAATCCGAAACTGAGTTTCGTAATGATGCTGGCGATGTTCTCGCTGGGTGGTATTCCACCGTTTGCCGGATTTTTCAGCAAGTTCTTTATCTTCTCGGCTGCCGCAGAGCAGGGTTTCTACGTGCTGGTACTGATTGCCGTGATAAACACCATCATATCACTATATTACTATCTGCTGGTGGTTCGTGCCATGTTTATCGAGAAAAGCGACAACCCGATACCTGCACTGAAAACAGATGGTTACAACCGCTTAAGTCTGGTGATTTGCACCACAGGTATTATGGTAGCGGGTATCCTCAGCTTCATCATGGAGAAAATCGGAACGTATAGTTTTGGAATGTAAGTAAGCCGGGCAAGGCCGGGTCGGCCCCCCAACCCTCCCGATAAATCGGGACAGGCTCTAAAGGGGGAGTAAGAAATGACGGTTACGAGCAAACAAAGTAAACAAGTAATTTGAAATTACCCCTGTTTAGTTACTGAAAAACAAATAAAATCCCCTGCATCAATTGATACAGGGGATTTATATTGTCTTAAAGTCCTCCGCCAGCTGGCGGAGATTTAGGGGGCTTCCTTTTCGTTTCTTACTCCCCCTTTAGGGGGTTGGGGGGCTTGTCTTCTTTTTTACTTCACCACTTTCACCACAAAATCGGCATTTAGCGTGGTGGTAATTGAAAATGTTACGGGTGCCTGACTAACGGTACCGTTCAGCACCAGGTCCAGTTTCTGATTTGTCAGTAAGGAAGATGCAATCTGAATAAGTTCAGCATTGGTAAAACTCACCGGCATATCCACACCCACCGTGATGGGAGAAAGCGATTTGGTTACATTTGCTGCTGTTAAACTCAGTGATTGTACCACGCCATTATTCACACCGGTCACTTTGCACATTACGGTGTTAAGTGTAATCGATTTAATATTATCCAGATATTTTTTAATATCTTCGATCTGACTCAACTGTACCGTTGCCGTTTTGGTGAAGGCGGTAGATGCCGCTGCCACCCGTGCCGGAGCTGCACTGGTAGAACCGGCAACAGAAATTTCGGTAGTTTGTGTCATGTCTACATCGTCGATGTTAAGGGTAAGCAAATCCTTCACTTTATCGCATCCGACGAATGAAATACTAAGTAACAGTAAGAGGCTGATTTTTTTAATTGTCTTCATGTTGGTTATTGGTTGTTAAGTTATTGGTTATTACATTATTGGTTATTACATTATTGGTTATTACATTATTGATTATTTCGTTGTTGGTTATAAGCTTCCATTTTATAAATTTATCTGATTTTATTTGAACACACAATATATAAATATTGTTTTTCTATCTGTGTAAAAAACACAAATTTTTATCTTTTGTGACTTTAATCCCACTATTCTGTTTAAACCAGTTACTTTAATGTATAGTTTCTGTCCAATAGGTTTCGGATCATACAAACTTGAATTTTCTTTTAAATTTAAATGATTATCCGCAAAGTGTACAAAAGAATACTTTTCTGCCCCCAACCCTCCCGAAATATATTCGGGACAAGCTCTGAAGGGCGCTGTAACGGCATAAAACGTAAGAACGTTTTTACGTTTTACAATCAGAAAGTCCCCTTTAGGGGATTTAGGGGCTAAACTATATTGAGTGCGGATAACCATTTTATTTTTTTCGTATTAATAAACAGTCGGGATAACGTCGAAAATGAAGTTCGTCAAAATTTGCTGGTATCATGAGAAAATAAAAAACCAAATTTACCGAAAAAAACTATAGATTTGCACAACAATCAACCGGTAAAAAGCCACTTACATACTATTCAACAGGTATGACTTAGGCTGGATGCCAAAGCAATAAATCAGTAATGAGAATGCGATAGCTGCATGGCATACAAAAAACAACCTAGGGAAAAACAATCATTATGACTACGAAAACCAACAACCAGCAAAAACCCGAATGCACCTTTTTTTGGTTCCGGCGCGATCTTCGGCTGCATGACAATGCCGGCTTATTCGAAGTATTGAAACAGAGCAATTCGGTGATACCTCTGTTTATTTTCGACACGGAAATACTTGATAAATTGCCCGACAGGGAAGACAAACGGGTGGTTTTTATTCATCAAACCCTTTCGGCTATGCACAGCGAACTTTTGAAAATCGGCAGTTCCCTGCTTGTAATGCATGGCAGCCCGCTGGAGGTTTTTCAGAAATTGCTGGAGGCATACTCTGTCGCATCGGTATATGCCAATACCGATTACGAACCGGAAACGATAGCGCGTGATGCTCAAATCTCTGATTTGCTGAGAGCCAACGGAGTTGCTTTCAGGCTACTGAAAGACCAGGTGATATTCGAAAAGTCGGAAATAGTAAAAGACGACGGCAGCCCGTTCGAGATATTTACCCCTTATTCCAAAGCCTGGAAGCATAAATTCTCACAAACAAACTTAGAGACATTTCCAAGCGGGGATTTGCTGCATCATTTTCACAAAACAAATCCCCTGCCCTTTCCATCACTCAGCGAAATTGGTTTTAATTACATTGAAACCGGCATTTCGGCCCCATATATCGACAAAAACATAATCCAACATTATCACGAAACACGCAATTTCCCCTACCTGTCGGGAACATCAAGAGTGAGCGTGCATCTTCGTTTTGGCACTATCAGCATCAGAGAGCTTGTGCGGGTAGCAGCAGAACTGAA
>CALMZF010000372.1 GCA_937870645.1 uncultured Paludibacter sp.
GGCTTTCAGGAATTCTGCCAATTCGCCATCCAGGGGCCGGGCAACGGCCAGGGCTGCCCGAAGCAGTATCCCGACCGAAAACTGGTGGCGTGTATGGAACTGTACACATACAGCAGTCTGACCGAAGAATATCTTCCCCTGTATGCCGGATGCATGAAAGGAGCTGATGTGGCTTTGGTGTATTACAATCCTGAAGTTGTCCGGCGCAAACGCCTGAAAGAACTGACACCCGACAAGGTTCGGTCTGCATTTGGAGGTAATAATATCACAGTATTTACCGATATCAATGAGTTCCAGAAAACGCTGCACTCGATGAATTACGATAATTCGGTATTGCTTTTCATGACTTCCGATAATTTCTCAGGAATTAATATTCCTGAATTTGCAGAAGAACTTTTAAAATGAGTATCGGATTAAAATTCTGAATTTATTAAAAACAATCAACTAATTGCACGCTGGAAAGTCCCCCTTGAGGGGGATTTAGGGGGCCAGTCTTTACTTATGGACAAACAATTATTATTAGACAACCGTTATATGCGCATGGCTCGTATCTGGGCCGAAAACTCCTACTGCGAACGCCGCAAGGTAGGCGCTTTGCTGGTGAAGAACAAGATGATCATTTCTGATGGTTACAACGGCACTCCATCGGGTTTTGAGAATAAATGTGAAGATGAAAACAATGTTTCGAAAGCCTATGTGCTTCATGCCGAAGCCAATGCTATCTCTAAAGTTGCCCGTTCGCACAACAGCAGCGACAATGCTACGTTATACGTTACGGCTTCGCCCTGCATGGAATGTTCGAAACTGATTATTCAGGCAGGCATCAAACGGGTGGTTTACGGAGAAAAATACAGAATCATGGACGGTGTGGAATTATTGGAACGTGCCGGTATTGAAGTGGTTTATCTTGATAATAAAGAATAAAAAAATTAACTGAACTTACAATAAATGAATAAAAAAAACATCCTCATAATAATTACGGTAGTAGTTGCTGTACTTTTTGGGCTATTTTTCGGTAATCTGATTGCTTTAAAAGCAAACCGGGGGAACAAAATTAAAAATCTAACAGAGTATTTTTCAGGAAGCAACAGTAAAGTTGATGAAATGCTCTCATTGATCGACGAGCAGTATGTCGATACGATTAACATCGACTCCATCACCGATGAAGTGATGGGCGACCTGGTATCAAAACTCGACCCGCATTCGGTCTATATTCCTGCCAAAGACCTCGAAGCCGTCAACAGTGAGCTGGAAGGCAGTTTCAGCGGTATTGGCGTGCAGTTTAATATTCAGAACGATACAGTGATGATTGTGTCGGTAATCAGTGGCGGACCTTCCGAAAAAGTGGGACTGATGGCCGGTGACCGCATTGTAAAGGTAAATGATACCATTTTTGCCGGGAAAAATGTGGTGAGCAACGAAAAGGTGATGAAAAAACTTCGCGGACCGAAAGGTACGAAAGTGAAACTGAGTGTAAAACGTCACGGAACGAAAGAACTACTGTCCTACGCCATTACAAGGGGCGATATTCCGGTTAATTCGGTTGCGGTTGCTTATATCATCGAGCCGGGAGTGGGCTTCATTGGACTTAACAATAACTTTGGAAAAAATACCTACGACGAATTTCTGCATGCCATTGCCGAACTTCGTGCCAAAGGAGCAAAAAAATACATTATCGACCTGCGCGAAAACAGCGGAGGCCTGATGGATGTGGCTATCCGTATGATCAACGAATTTCTGCCCAAAGGGCAAATGATTGTTTATTCCGAAGGAAAAGCCTATCCGCGCTACGAAGCCAAAGCCGATGGAAGCGGAAGCTGCATCAACAACGAATTGGTGGTATTGATTGACGAATTCAGCGCTTCCGCCAGTGAGATTTTTGCCGGTGCCATACAGGATAATGACCGGGGTCTGATTATCGGACGCCGTTCGTTTGGCAAAGGGCTGGTTCAGCAGCAAATTCCCTTCTCCGATGGTTCAGCAGTTCGTCTCACCGTTGCCCGGTACTATACACCTTCGGGCAGAAGTATTCAGAAACCCTATGTGAAAGGAGATTCCAAAGCGTATGAAGAAGATATCATTAACCGCTTCAATCACGGTGAGTTCGACAGTAAAGACAGCGTACATGTAGCCAACACGCTGAAATACAAAACACTGAAAGGCCGTACAGTATATGGTGGCGGTGGTATCATGCCCGATATTTTTGTTGCCCGCGATACTTCAAAATACACCCCCTATCTGACAAAAGTTATCAATTACGGATATATATATCAGTTTGCTTTTCAGTACACCGACCGAAACAGAACGAAACTGAACGGCTTCAAAACCTGGCAGGATATGGATAACTACCTGACTGCTGAGAATTTGCTCAACGAGTTTACAACTTTTGCTGCTGCCAAAGGCGTTGCTCCTAATGCCCGCGAAATAGGTATCTCAAAGGAATTGATATCCAATCAGATAAAAGCTTATATTATAAGGAATATTCTGGGTGATAACGGTTTCTATCCCATACTCTTTAAAAATGACGAAGCCGTGAAGAAAGCATTGGAAGTATTTAAAAAATAGTATCTCAAATAAAAAAAACCTGATGTTAATCAGGTTTTTTTTATTTGAGATAATTTATTCAACTATCTTCTTTTCATAAATGACTCCTATTAAATGGTGCGTTTTGTAGAAGTCTTCACATTCTTCACAAGGTTCAGGAGATACAGATTGAAAAGTATGTTCTTCCTGTTGAAAATTGGTTTCACCGATATAATGTCCTCCAAATAACCGATTCCCGTTACAAGAGTATACAGAAGTAAAAATTGGATCTTTGGTTACTATAAATTGAGTTTCATCAATGTTGTTAACAAATAATTCTACACTATATGATGAATAGTGTGGAGTTTCTGTTTTTATCACTTCGTTAAGCCATTCAAGGTTTTCTATAGGATTAATAACTCCACAGCAATCAATAACCCGGTTTTCAAAGATTTCAAAAGTTTGTTTTTTCTCACAACCAGTTCCAGCTATTAATAGTGAAAAAACAAGTGTGACAGCAAAAATTATTTTTTTTCCCTTCATCAGATAAGAAATTTTTAGTCTATATATATGATGGATTTAGCAGCTAAAACGTTGCAATTGGACTGTTAAACTTTGTGAAAAGAGAGGTAGATAATTGTTTAACAAAAGTTCTTGACAAATCTCACAAACTCCGCTATTTTTCCTGTCTCAGTTTCGAAGATATTGCCTACGACAATTAGATCTGCTCCGGCATTTAATGCCGAGATTAGTTGCTCTGTTGTTTTGATACCACCACCCACAATGAGTGGAATATTAAGCTGTTGCTTTACAGCTGATATCATTTCTGCTGAAACCGCTACGGCAGCACCGCTTCCTGCTTCAAGATAGATCAGCTTCATGCCAAGCAATTCGCCGGCAACGGCCGTTGAAATACATTCATCGATATCATCTGCCCCTATCGGAGTTGTATTGCTAACACGCTGTACTGCAGAATGATTTCCTCCATCAATCAGAATATAACCGGTAGGAATAACTTCCACGTTTGATTTTTTTATTTCAATAGCCGATTGTACATGCTGTCCGATCAGATAATCAGCATTTCGCCCTGAAATTAGCGAAAGAAAAAGCAATCCGTCAGCTCCGGGGTTAAACTGAGAGGCATCGCCCGGAAAGAGTATTTTGGGTGACGGAATGTGTTGAAGGGATTGAAGCAAATCATCGGAGTTGCACATCCCCGAACTGCCGCCAATGAAAATGAAATCGGGAGTGCATTTTTCAAATTCCGCCAGCGTGTCCGCCAGCACGGAGCCACTGCATTTGTCGGGATCGAGCAGAACGGCAAGCATTTTCTTACCCCTGCCTGCATTAGTACAGATATTATCGTAAATATGGATCATTGCTGCCGGTTTTTTTGATCAATACACCAGGCAAGGGTATAGCTGTCAGTTAGTTGATAGTGAATGTCATACGTTCTGCCTGTCGGATTGTGTATCCCGGTAATATCACCTTCACGCTCCACCCTGAAGGGTAAAATATGCAGTTGATTTTTGAAATTGACAGCTTCGTCGCCAATAATTTTATAAAGTGCCTCCTTGGCCGACCAGATGATGCGCAGATAATCAAAGTTTTCGTCCTTCAGGTATTCCTGCAGTTCTTCTTCGCAAAGAAAACGTTTGTATAGCGAATTGAGCTTTTGAGTTGGATTTTCGATATCAATTCCCACTTCGAGGCCCGGGTGAGTGATGACTGCAATCCATCCGCGGCAATGAGAGAAACTGATGTTATAACTTTTATCCTCCAACACCGGTTTACCTTTTTGGGTATGACCAATTACCTTTTCCTTCCCTTTCAGGCAATGTTTCAATGCCAGCCGAAGTCCCAGAAATTCCTTTTTCCGGTTCTCGGTTTTGAGGTTGTCGAGCTCATGGCTGTAAAGCCCTGCATGTTCGAATTCCCTCAATAATTCGTCCGATGAAAATTTATTTTCAAACAGACAAATACAAGCATCTTTATGTGAAACAACCTGATAATTAATCATTCTAAAAAATTATTTTTTCCATTCGAAACTTTCCATCAGTCGGATGACGTCTTCCCGGATATAGGCCGACATGGGAGCTATAGAGTCTTTATTTGGTACATTTTCAAAATAGAGAGCACCCCTGAAAAAATGCCGGGTACTGTCGGTCAGAACAAACTGAACGGAAGAAGCAGTATTTCCCGTCAGGTCGTAAAGAACGCCATACACCTTCTTCCCGGGATTTACAAAAACCTTTTCACCAATTCCATCCGCCCTGACGGTGTGTTTGTACACTATTTTGCGGGTATCTTCCGTGAGTTCCTGAAGATTGGAACGTACGGGCTTGTAACTGCAAAACAGGCTGGCATTGAGCGCAGGATATTTCAGATCAATCCAGAAATTTTCACCATTTTCAGCACGGGGAATTACCCGGGCA
Organism: uncultured Paludibacter sp.; assembly: GCA_937870645.1. Classification (GTDB taxonomy): domain Bacteria; phylum Bacteroidota; class Bacteroidia; order Bacteroidales; family Paludibacteraceae; genus UPXZ01. Next base: position 4,959 of record CALMZF010000372.1, read on the forward strand.
TAGACTGATTTTTCGAATGAGTAGGGGAGTGGAGCCGAATCCAACCGCTCATACCGGTGCATTGGTAAATCTACCCGGAAATATCCGTAAGGTTTGGGTACGATGACATCGCCGCAACCGGTGAAAATTTCAGACACAAACAGCACAACGATGAATAATAAATGGATTTTCGGTTTAGTCATTCAGGCTCTTGTTTGGGTCACTTTTAATGTAAAGTTTTACTTTTTTAATGCGGCGGTTGTCCACCGATGTGACTTCGAATACATACCGGCCGTAGCCAATTCGTTCATTCTTTTTAGGCATTTCACCTTTGAGTTCCAGTATCAGTCCTGCAAGTGTTTCTACATCTTCGGTTTTTTTCAGAAAATCCTCTTTTGATATTTCGGCTATTTTGAAAAAATCATTCAACAAAATCTTTGCTTCAAAAAGGAAGGTGTGGTTGTCAATTTTGGTGAAGAGTGTTTCTTCTTCATCGTACTCGTCGCTGATGTCGCCTACAATTTCTTCCAGTATATCTTCCAGCGTTACAAGTCCGGAGGTGCCGCCGTATTCATCCACTACGATGGCCAGATGCACCCGGTTTTCCTGAAACTCATTCAGCAAGTCGTCGATTTTTTTTGTTTCGGGCACATAGTAGGGTGGTCGTATCAGTGTCTGCCAGCGAAATGTGGAGGGTTTGTCCAGGTGAGGCAACAGATCCTTACTGAAAAGAATGCCTTTAATATTGTCGCGCGAACCGGAATAAATCGGCATTCTTGAGTAGCCGGATTTAATAATCAGATCGAGCAATTGTTTGTAATTCAGTTTGATATCCACATCCACAATATCAACCCGCGAAGTCATGATATCGGCTACCTGAATATTCCCGAATTTGATAATTCCTTCCAGTATTTCCTTGTCCTCATCGGGTGTTTCGGTCGTGAGGTCGAATGCCTGCGACAACTCATCCATCGAAATATTGTTGTAACTCCGTTTGGTGAGTTTGCTGTTGACTAATGCGCGTGAATTGGCGAATAATTCGACAAAGGGATTGAAAAAATTCTGCAGACTCAGGATGATGCGGGCACTGCGTTGTACAGTTACTTTGGCATATTCCGATGAGAAAACCTTGGGCATTATTTCCCCGAAAATCAAAATCAGAAAACCGATGACAGCAACCTGTATGATAAATCCCAGGCCGGGAACAAACGAAAAATCGAACACCGAAAGGGTGAAGTTGACCAGACAAACGATAACCGCAATATTGGTAATGCTGTTGGCTATAAGGATGGTGGCTAATAGCTTTTGCGGCGTGCCGAGTAAACGGATGGCTGCTTTGTCGCTTTTATCTTCACTTTCGTCGAACTCGTCGATGGTTCGCTGATCGAGCGAGAAGAATGCCACCTCTGCGCCCGAAAAGAAGGCCGTGATACAAAGAAATATAAGCCCGCAAAAGAGCAGTATGCCGCTGGTAACGGTAAATGGACTGACAAGGATATTGTTGAGCATTATGTTCCGAAAATTTGTTTCCGATAATTTAAAATGGAAGTTGAGATTATCTAATTGAATGCAAATATACGGCATAAATTTTATTTTTTTGTAGTAAGGAAATAAAAATCAGATTACAGGAGATTAAATAAAATCACGGTATTATTGAAAATCCGTCTTTTTTCTGGTTTTTAGAATTAGCTTCAATTCTGTAATGGAACACTATTTTTTTGTACTTTTGTAAAAACTTTATCCCATGCGAATAGATATAATTTCTGCCGTACCCGAATTGCTCGAAAGCCCGCTTAATTACTCCATTATCAAGCGTGCGCGCGATAAAAATCTGGTGGAAATCCATGTACACAACCTGCGGGATTATACCCACGACAAACACCGGCGTGTGGATGATTATGCTTTTGGGTTTGGGGCAGGCATGGTGCTGCAGATCGAACCGGTGGATAATGTGATATCGAAATTGAAAGCTGAGCGGAAGTACGATGAAATTATTTATACCTCGCCCGATGGGGAGAAATTTGATCAGAAACTGGCCAACCGCTTTTCCATGGCCGAAAATCTGATGATACTTTGCGGACATTACAAAGGCATTGACCACCGTATTCGGGAACATTTAATTACCCGGGAGATCAGTATTGGCGATTTTGTGTTGACAGGGGGTGAAATGCCTGCCGCGTTAATGACTGATGCCATCGTGCGGTTGATTCCCGGTGCAATTGGTGACGAAACATCGGCATTGTCCGATAGTTTTCAGGATAATCTGCTGGCACCTCCGGTTTACACCCGTCCGGCTGAATACAAGGGCTGGAAAGTTCCCGATATTCTGCTCTCCGGGCATCAGGCTAAGGTAGAAGAATGGCTGCATCAGCAGTCGGTGGAGCGGACAAAACGCCTCAGACCGGATTTATTGGAAGAATGACA
>CALMZF010000373.1 GCA_937870645.1 uncultured Paludibacter sp.
GGTACCAATGCATTGGGAGTTGAGGAAAGACTGTTTTTACCGCCGTGCGGCACATCGCGGTGACAATCCCAGCAGGCTTTTCCCTTATTGTTTTTAATCATATCAAAGGATTGTGTTCCCGTTTTCACAAATTCGGTATTGAGCTGTGTATGGCAGCGAATGCAGTTCTCCATGATTACTTGTTGGCTCTCTTCGATAGCCTGAAATGCCTGAGGTTCACCACGCAGGGTGAAAACGGCCGAGTGACGCATTCCATCCTTGGCATGAAAATAATATTCGCGGAAAACATTGTCGTGAGGTACGTGACAATCATTGCAAACGGTGATTCGTCCATGTGAACTGTGTTGCCAGGTGGCGTAAAATGGACCCATTATATGACAATTGACACAAGTGGCGGGATCGTCGGACATATAGCTGTGCATCCTGGATTCATAAACTGTAAATGCACCCAAACCGCCAATTATCCCCAACAGCAGAATGGCGGTAATTTTCCATTTGCGGGTTGGAAGTAATCTGTCAATGTACTTTTTTATGACAATATTCATAGTTGAAAAAATATTGAGAAGTCCATTAATCAATCAACCGTAAATTTACAGCACAGAAATAATGTGTCAAATATAAACAATTATATTAATAAAACAAAATTTATTTTTAGAATTATTTTTTCGGCAAATACAATCCATCCCGACGAAGCAGGTGATCCAGATTGGCAAGATTATAAACCGTCACAGCCTGCGTTACAGTGGTGTAATCCATATATTCTGGAATACTCAAATCGTACCGATCCCTGACGGTATGCCAGATTTCATAATAATTAAAATTGTACCCAAGCGGGTCGGTATTCTTAAAGGGAATGGTAGGCACACCATTACGTGCAAAGAAAGCATGATCGGTGCCCCAGGCATCTAAAGGTACCGGTTGTGGGGGTGTTGTACTTTTTTCAACCTTAAAAGGAATTTGTGGATTGTAGTTCTCAAGTTCTGCCGTACATTTCACCATATCGTCGTATATATTTTCGGGTACAACCAATCCGGATGCAGCAGTAGGTCCTCCGTCGCGGTTGAAATAATTTGAAATTTTCAGTAGTTTGTCCTGATTGTGTTCCACCCACCATTTTGAACCGAGTAAACCGTATTCCTCTCCTGCCCAGAAGCAAAAAAGAATGGTTCTTTTGGGCTTATTTCCTCCCGCAGCCATTATCATTCGTGCCATTTCCAGGTTTGGAGCCACGCCGGTGCCACAGTCCACGGCTCCTGTAGCTGCATCGTGCGAATCCAGATGACAGCCGCTCATCACATATTCATCGGGATATTTTGTGCCTTTTATTTTTGCTATTACGTTGTGATAGCTCACGGGACCGGGCTTGAAATAGTTGCGAATATCGAATTCGAGGAGAACAAAATCACGGTTTTTTACCTTTTCACGAATTTTATTGTATTGATTTTCATTGAGTTTGATATCGGGAATGGAAGGCAGGCGTTCAAAAGACATTTTATTCAGATTTTTGCGATCGTACACAGCTACAAGCGGAACGGGCGCCGACTGGATGATACCCAGAATACCTGCATTAACCATTTCACGGTAAAACAAGGCAGGTTCAACTTTTCGCAATGTGTCGTTGACAGCCAGTTCGTTATGAATCCTGACCGAATCACGAACCGAATCACCATGAGCCGAAAAATCGATGGGAACACCGTTGCTTTTACCTTCGATCAGAACCCAGGCACCTTTTAACTTTCCTTTCATCCGTTCGAATTCCTTCAACGATTTTGGTTCAATAAGTACGTGACCACGCTGTAACCCTTTAGTACCCGATGTGTAAGCGGGGGTTACAAAATCGAGTGTCAACGTTTCGTCGCTGTACATCCGGCCAAACCACGGTCCGCGGTTAAATCCCACCGGCAACTCTCCCACTTTCTGAATTTCCACCTCCAGTCCCCACTTTCGTAGCTGGTCGGCTACCCAATAAGTGGCATTTTCGTACGCATCAGACCCTATCGGACGGGGTCCTAAGCGGTTACTAAGCACATCCAGGTGTTGCATGGTGCGGTTGTCGGTTTTACCAAGTTCCATTATTTTACTGGTAACTTTGTTTTGAGCAGTTGCAATTATGGATAAAAATATGATTAACTGCAACAGTATGAGTTTCGTGTAATTCATGTTTGTGTAAATTTTTTGGTGCATATGCCCAGCAAAGATATAAAAACAAGAGAATATAAAATTATTTAAGTAGTAAAACCTGAAGTTTATCTTATTTTGGAGCTTTATCGCAACCATTGTCTCTTTAAAATAATCAATCAGAATGCTGAGATCAGGACATTCTGATTGAGTTATTAAAAAAAATGAATGTAAACAAACAGATATAGGTATAATTAGGCTTATAGAGTGATATACTTAAACAATGTTCCGGATTTACTGAAGTCTGATTAATATTATTACGCAAAGAAACAACGGATTTTTGACACCTTTTGTCACTTCTAAATTATTTACCTTTATATTGTGTTAAATTATTCGGTATTGATTATTGAAGATGTTTTTTTTAAACAATAAATAGAACGAAAATGTTTAATAATTATCAAATTACCAAATATTTTCGGATAGAGTAAACCATTCGATGTGTTCTAAAAATTTGGTTGAATTGTGTTTTTTCCTTCAATTATAGTAACCAAATAAATGATGGACAAAATCAGAAAAAAATATTATTCACTGGTAAAGAAATTTCATCAACTCGAAAATGACATTTCTGATAACGCCATTCACGACAAAAGGGTTATATTATGCAAGGTTCGTGCAGTACTCTTGGTACTGGATACGAAGGAAAAACACATCCATAACGGGAACAAAGTATTTGCGCTGATGGGTAAAATGCGAAATCTGCAGGTTCAGAGGTTAATTCTGCTTTCCGATGAAAGAAAATCTGAAACATATCCCTATATTTTATATCTTGAAATAAAATTAAAAAAAAACGGTATGAAAATCAGGAAGTTTATCAGAAAACATCAGGTCAGGTTTCCCGAAATTGACCGAACAAAAAAAACCGATGCAGAACAAATAAAATCAGAGCTGCTTCTGGCACACGATAAACTCAGGAAGATGATTGTTGCAATTGATACTTATGAAGCAGCTACTATACATAAAATCAGGAAGTCATTCAAGAGATTTCGCTATTTGATTGAAATTCTTTCGATTGTAAAAACTGTTGATAAAGAGACACTTGATAAATTAAAGGAATTTCAGGACAGGCTGGGTGAAATACAGGATTTCAGGATGTTGATAAAGGGCTTAAATCAATTCAGCCTGAAAATCAACTCTCCGATTGATATTTTACCGTTTGAGAGTATTCAAACGAAGTTAATCTGTAAGTTTTCGGAGGAGATTGAAAGATTTATAGCTTTTTGTGAGCAAACTACCCTTATAGCAGTGGAATAAACAAAAAAACAGAGTTAATCCGAAGACTAACTCTGCCTGAATTTCAAAAATTATGAGATGAAACTATAAGATTTTTTTCCTTACTCACCAATTCGTTCTACCTCGCCCTTCTCTATTTTTTCCTGAACAATTGCATCGAGTACAGCCACTGCAGTCATGTTCACAATACTGCGAACCGAACTTTCCACATCCAGAATATGTACGGGTTTATTCAATCCCATCTGGATTGGTCCGATTGTTTCGGCCAGACCCAGCTCAAGCATCATCTGTTGCACCATGTTGGCTGAACTCAGGTTGGGAAAAATCAGTGTGTTAACATCTTTGCCTTTCAGGCGCGAGAATGGATATTTACGATCGCGAAGTTCCTTATTGAGTGCAAAATTTGCCTGCATTTCGCCATCGACCACCATATCGGGATAACGCTCCTGCAATACCTGATTCACTTTGTGTACACTTGCAGGGCTGCCTTCTTTGTCCGATCCGAAATTGGAATAAGACAGCAAAGCCATCACGGGTTCGTGAGCAAAGAATTTTACTGTATCATAAGTAAGTTTTGCTACGTCGATGATCGTTTCGGTTGAAGGATGGCGATTAAATAAAGTATCAGCCAGAAAGTAAGTGCCTTTCTTAGTGTTCATAATGTGCATTGCTCCAATGGAGTTAACTCCCGGACGTGCACCAATCACGGTTCGTGCAGCCTTTACTGAATCTTCGTATTTCGTAATCACACCGGTAATCAGGGCATCTGCCTCGCCTGTTTCCACCATCATCATGCCGAAATAGTTGCGTTCGTACATTTTTTCAAATGCTTCTTCGAATGTCATTCCCTCGCGGCTGCGTTTTTCTGAGAGCAGTTTTGCATAGCGTGTGCGGCGTTCTTCTTCCCGGTCATGACGGAGATTAACAATCTGAATTCCGGTAAGGTCTATGCCGTTTTCGGCAGCCACATTTGCCAGCTTTTCTTCGTTTCCAAGCAAAATTGGTTGACAAATTCCTTCTGCCAATGCCGTTTCGGCAGCTTTAAGCATATTGATATGCAGCGATTCCGAAAATACAACTCGTTTTGGATTTTGGCGCGCGGCTTCGTAAAAATGGCGCAGCATTTTATTGTCAAGTCCCATAAGCTTCTGAAGCTGATGATCATAAGCTTCCCAGTCTTCAATTATTTTGGCCGCCACTCCTGATTCGATAGCGGCTTTGGCCACAGCAGGTGCAACTGTGGTTAGTAATCTTGGGTCAAGTGCTTTGGGAATAATATAATCGCGTCCGAAGCTGATTTTTTTCATGTTGTAAGCCGAGTTTACCACATCAGGAACCGGCTTTTTAGCCAGTTCGGCAATGGCTTTCACAGCTGCCACTTTCATCTCCTCGTTGATGGTATTGGCTCGTACATCCAGTGCACCACGGAAAATGTACGGGAAACCGAGCACATTATTGATCTGGTTCGGATGGTCCGATCGACCGGTGGCAAATACAATATCAGGTCGCGCAGCGATGGCTACATCATAAGCGATTTCGGGATTTGGATTTGCCAGTGCAAACACAATCGGGTTTTCGTTCATGCTCTGCACCATTTCAGTGGTCAGCACATCGGCAACTGATAAACCCAGAAAAACATCCGAACCTTCAACAGCCTCAGCCAGTGTAGTGATATCACGAGTGGTTGCAAAGGGTTTTTTACGGTCGTTCAGATCGGTACGTTTTGTATTGATAACCCCTTTCGAGTCAACCATTACAATATTTTCCAGTTTCGCACCCAGCGCCATGTATAATTTTGTACATGAATTTGCGGCTGCTCCGGCTCCGTTTACCACAATTTTTATATCCTCTATTTTTTTCCCGATAATATCCAGTGCATTAATCAGTCCAGCCGCAGAAATGATGGCTGTACCATGCTGATCATCGTGCATTACGGGTATATCCAGCTCCTCTTTCAGTCTTTCTTCTATTTCAAAGCACTGCGGTGCTTTTATATCTTCCAGATTAATACCACCGAAGGTTGGGGCAATGGCTTTCACCACCTGAATAAATTTCTCGGGATCTTTTTCGTTCACCTCAATATCAAATACATCAATCCCTGCAAAAATTTTGAACAACAACCCCTTTCCTTCCATTACCGGTTTTCCTGCAAGGGGTCCTATGTCACCCAAACCCAGCACAGCCGTACCATTTGAAATCACAGCGACCAAGTTTCCCTTTGATGTATATTCATACGCTTTTGCACTTTCCTTTTCTATCTCAAGGCACGGTTCGGCCACTCCCGGTGAATATGCAAGTGATAAATCCCGTTGTGAACTGTAAGGTTTTGTGGGAACGACCTCAATTTTTCCCGGTTTGCCCTGTGAATGATAAAGCAAGGCATCCTCTCTTGTTAATTTTGCCATTTTATTTTTTAATTCGTAAATTATTGTGTGTTTTTTCTTTGAAATATTTTGCAAAGGTAGTTACATTATTTCATTCCGTAATTCAACAATCGCTTCATTTTAACTATTATTTATCAAAATGATGATCGTCGAAGTATTTGCGGAAGTGATGTCCCCATCTGAAGCCCCGGCGCTTGAATTCTTTCACAACAGGATGTACCGCATAGAGAGTTCCTGCAACTGTAGTATCCAAAACGGAACCTTCGGGAGTGTTTGGCTTGCTTTGTTGGGGTGACTTATAACGAATGGGATTGAAATAGGGATTAATATCAATAGCCATGCCGGTGGAATGCTTTGATTTCCTGACAGTGTTGGCTACATTCCTGTAACAAAAGCTCGAAGAATTATTGGCAGCCATGGATTTATTGTCATCCCAGTCAAAATGAACTATCGGAATAGCCTGATATACAGGAAAATGATTTGAAATCATAAATTCAAACAATTCGACGATATCGGCTGCAATTTTCTTGTTGGTAAGTATTTGTCCTTTGTGAATTTTATTATCGGTTGAATAATACCTCACATCCAGTAAAACCAGTTCATTTATAATCTTTTGTGGTGCATCCGAACCAGCTATTGCTTCTTCAAATGTGTAATTACAGTCAACTATTTCATTAGATTTTGAAGCCATTTTGGCCTCATTTTGATCTGTTTTATCATGATATTCATTTTTCACTTTTTTTTCACATGAAAACATAATCAGTCCAATAATTAAAACAACCAACCAATAATAAATATCTTTCATCAATAAAAGCTGTAAATAAAGGCTAAACTAACCAACCCTATAAAAATCCATAACGAAATGCCTAATAATAAAGGTTTTGAACCTACATTTTTTAAAGTATTCCGTGATAAACCTGCTCCGATGAAGAAAAGTGTCAACGTAAGGCACTGACGTGAAACTGCAACAATTGATGAAGTAACTTTCGTTGGAATATTAAGATAAGTATTTAACAACATGGCAATTATAAAAAATAATATAAACCATGGAATGTATAATTTGTCTCCTTTTGATTTGAAATAGAATGTGGTAAAAATGGAAAGCGGAATAATCCAGAGTGCACGTGTCAGTTTCACGGTTGTAGCTACTTTCAAAGCCTCTTCTCCGTATGCAGAACCGGCACCAACCACCGAACTTGTATCGTGGATGGCAATGGCAGCCCACGTTCCAAACTGGATTTGACTTAGATTTAACCAATGTCCGATAGTAGGAAAAATAAACAACGCTATTGCATTCAACACAAAAACAGTTGCCAGAGATACAGACATTTGACTTTCATCAGCCCGAACAATAGGTCCTACCGCTGCGATGGCACTCCCTCCACAAATAGCCGTTCCGCTCGAAATCAGGTATGAAGTTACTTTGTCGACTTTATAAAATTTTCCAACCAGAATGCCAATAATAATAACACTCACCACTGAAATAATTGTGAACAAAATTCCGTCAGTTCCGGCTTTGAGCGATTCGTGCAAATTCATGCCAAATCCCAAACCAATTACCGCTATTTGAAGTAGGTATTTGGAGGCTTTTTTGTTAAAAACCGGAAAGGGTGAGCCAAGCGTTAAAGCAAAAGTAAGTCCCAAAAACAAAGCTATGGGAGGTGAAATCCAGGGTGTGAGACAAACAAACGCAAGAAGTAGATAGTAATAACTATTGTATTTTTTAAAATATCCAAAAATCTTATTCATCAATGTAAAATTTTAAATATCAGCTCTTTCATCAACTCCACTGGCTCTGTTCCGGTATCATCAATCCCCTTGCTTCGTGAATCCGTCTCCCGTATCCAGCTGATAATGTTCATCGTTTTCCAGGCATTAAAATTTTTTGCCGCCTGCACATAATCTTTTGTAAAATAAGGGGTTACCTTCAATTCTGCTGCAACCGTAGCCGGGTTTTTATCGGGCAGGTAATGGTACATCATCAGGTTGCTGAAAAAACTGAACAACTGACTGATAACCATTTGTATGGGATTTGCCTTTTTATTTTCCCCAAAATAGCGAATGATACGATTGGCCTTCAGCACATCGCGGTTTATCAGTGCCGACTGCAATTCAAAAACATTAAAATCCTTACTGATCCCGATATTCTTTTCAATCATTTCGGGTGTGATATGGGTCTCCTCCGGCTTTTTGGTAATCAACAGCTTATCCAGCTCGTTGGCAATTTTTGATAAATCGGTACCCAGAAATTCAGTGAGCATCATTTCTGCTTTCTCGCTTATGCGTACCTTGCGATCGGCCATATACTCTCTTATCCACAAGCCTACCTGGTTGTCGTACAGCTTTTTACTCTCAAAAACAACTGCTGATTTATTCAAATCCTGAACCCATTTTTTTCGTCCATCTGGTTTGCCGTATTTGTAACAAAAACAAAGAATAGTTGATTTTAATGGATTGGCAAGGTAAAAACTCAGCGCTTCCCAGTCTTTGATTAATTGGGCTTCTTTGACTATAATCACCTGATATTCTGACATCATCGGATAGCGTTTTGCAGCGTTTATCACAGTTGCAATATCCACATCTTTGCCGTATAACACATTCAGGTTAAAATCAATTTCAGTTTCGTTGAGAATATTATTCTGAATAAAATCCGAAATCTGATCAATATAATAGGCCTCCTCACCCATCAGAAAATAAACCGGATTATACACTTTGCGGCGTAAATCGGTCATTATTTGCTGGAAGGTTTGCATATTATTTTTTTATTATTTTGGGTAAATTGAAAATTACTCGAATCGTAAATGCTTGATTGTACGGCTGTTATTAAGCAGCGATGATAGTGATTTCACCCCTATTCGCAGATGTTCTTCCACAAAATTAGCGGTTACTTTTTTGTCACTTTCTTCGGTTTTAATGCCATTTTCCTGTAGTGGCATATCCGATACAAGCAATAAAGCCCCAATGGGTATACTGTTGTAAAATCCGGCCGAGAAAAGCGTAGCAGTTTCCATATCAATGGCCATTGCACGTGTTGTGCGCAGGTATTCCTTGAATTTTTCGTCGTGTTCCCATACCCGCCGGTTGGTGGTATACACCGTTCCGGTCCAGTAATCTTTACCAAAATCGCGAATATTGGACGATACAGCACGTTGCAGACTGAAAGCCGGAAGAGCTGGAATTTCGGGCGGAAAATAATCATTGGAAGTTCCCTCACCGCGTATAGCTGCACTCGGCAGAATATAATCGCCCAACTTGTTTTTATCACGCAGTCCGCCGCATTTACCCAAAAAAAGCACTGCACGCGGATGAATAGCCGATAATATATCCATGATCATAGCTGCGTTTGGACTTCCCATCCCGAAATTTATGATCGTAATTCCATCTGCCGATGCATTTATCATGTTTCCATCTCTGCCCAGTACCGGCACATTGAACCAACTGGCAAACATTTCCACATAATTGGAAAAATTTGTAAGCAAAATGTATTCTGTAAACTCTTCCAGCGGTCTTTTGGTATATCTGGGAAGCCAGTTTTGAACAATCTCTTCTTTTGTTTTCATATAATCTTACTTTGTAGTACTGAATTAGCAACTAAATATTTTTGTATCTTCGTACTCAGTTTTATTATGATTGACAAAAATACAAAAAAATGTGGCAACTCAACTTACCAGAATATCAATTTAGATTAAAACAGACTGAAAAAGGCTATTTCGTACTGGATAATTTCCGGAAAAGATTTGTGAAACTAACTCCCGAAGAATGGGTTCGCCAGAATTTTTTACGCTTTCTGACTGATAATAAGCACTTTCCTTCTGCATTGATAGCTGTGGAAAAACAACTGACTATGAATGGAATGAAAAAACGGTGTGATGCTATTCTCTACGATATACAGGCCAACCCGGTGATGATTATTGAATTTAAGGCGCCGAATATTTCAATCAATCAGCAGGTTTTCGATCAGGTAGCCGTTTATAATGCCAAATTGAAAGTGAATTACTTCCTGATCAGCAACGGAATGGAGCATTTTTGCTGCAAAGTAAATGTCGAAAATGCCTCCTACTCTTTTTTTGAAGGAATTCCCGAATATGAGGATTTTTGCTCACTGACTACCTGACGATGGAAAAGTTATAAATTCCCCCTTTAGGGGGTTAGGGGGCTTTTTTCTTTAATTCTCTCAAAGCATCCTTAGCAATCCACCTGGCTGATTTTGTATTTTGTGCCAATATACGTTTAGCTGTTTCGATGGCTTTTCTTCGTAAGTTTTCATTTCGCTTACCTATCTGCCGCAAGGCCCAGTTTACGGCTTTGCGAACAAAATTACGTTCATCCCATGCTTCCCTTTCTATAATTTGGAGCATTGGATAAAAGAAATCATCCGGTTTTTTCTTGTCATGCACTGCAAACTGACACATGAGAACAAAAGCGGTTCGTTTCACGAATTCCTCACTCCTGATGGCATATTCATCAATTTTATTTCTTGCGAATGCGGCACCTTGCAACATATTACATGCACAGTCGCACATATCCCACGAATCAAAATCCTTAACCAGGCTATCGTATTGGCTGTTGGTGAGTAATTGTGCATCCATTATCATTGTGGCCAGCAATTTGGCTTCGTGAATGTCGGTCTGCCACAATTCAAATCCTAAAACCTGATTTTTTCCAATCCTTTTAGCCAGTTTGCGCAGGTCGGGCAACTTAATTCCCAAGGCCTTATCACCTGGAATTCCAAAATGTGATAACTTGCTCAAATGATCAGCCGTGGCTAATTTTTTCAATTCGACTATAACTTCGTCAACTTCCATTGGTAATCTTATTAAAAAAAACACTTACCGGACTGCTTTCAAGTCTGATAAGTGTTTTTTCTGTTCAGTATTTTTCACATTACGAGTGGCCTCCCACGACTATTCGCATGATTTTCAGATTGAGAACAAAGAAGCGAATAAGTTGAAACAGAATACTTGTACGCCAGAATTTTGTCCATTTTGTTGGTTCCGTGGCAAATGATGCTTCGCTGTACGGAATTGTTTTTTCCAGGTCTGCCATATTTCTTTATTTTTATAATAATCATTTTTTACATCTCATTATTTATTCAGGTATCATCCACCACAGTGGCAGTGCTTTAGCTTTATAGATAAACATATAGTGCATAAAAAGCTTCATCCAGTGTCCTGCCAGGCCTATTTCTCCTACAGTGTAACCTATATTTCTCCCCCATTTCGGAAATTTTTCCCAATCCTGCACAATGGGAAATACTGTCATCACTGCGGCTTTGCCATGTCTGATACCATAGCCTGCAGATACGATACAGGCAGCACCCATTTTGGCCATTGATGCCTCATGTTTTAGTTCTTTATTTCCTGATTTTATCTGTTCAGTAATGTTGAGAGCAACAATACGCCCCATAACGCCGGAAGGCATACCGGTACGAGGAGCCGTAGCCGTAATTGATGTCCCGTTTTTGGAAGTCATGGGTTTTGAAATAGTATGTGGAGGAGCAAAAGCGATACCTGCAGCAAATATATTATCGTACAAAGGGCTGTTGTACGTTTTTGGCCAATCACTTGCCTTCCATTCATCAAATGGTTTGGGTGTATAATCGGCATCTACTTTCATCAAACCATTGGGAGCAAACATCTGAGCTGTAATGTCTTCCATCTTTTTATTGAAAGCTTTAAGCCCAACACCAGCAAAGGCAGGTATTAGCATTGCGAAGTCAAATTCCAGTTTATGATATTCACCTGCCAGATTTTCATAACTGACCACGCCCGGTTCAACTTTTTGTACAGCCGAACCTACGATCCATTTTATGCCATACTCTTTGAAAATAGATTCGGCAAAAATTTTGGTAGGTGTAACGTATCCACCCTGTTTTACATAGGCACCTCCCATACCAAAGTCACCCAATTCATATTCATTTGATATCCAAATGATTTCAGCTAAATCCAGCAGTTTACGCCGCTTTATTTCAAAGGCAATGTTCAGCGCATACTCAAATGCCGCCCCCTGACAGGTAGCCATTCCATTTCCGGTACCAATCAGAAAACGTTGTTTTTCACCTTTTTCCATCCTTGCAAAACATTTCTGGAGATTTTCCCAGGTATGGGCGGCATGATCGTAGGTACAAACTGAAAAACTGTTTAAATCGGGACCTAAACCTTCGGTTGCTGCAAAATTTAGTTTCGGACCGGTGGCATTGATCAGATAATCATACTCCACTTTCTCAGTCTGTTCTTTATTATCTCCTGCAACATACTGAATAACAACGTATTGTTTTACGTTCGTATCGTCACCTTCGGGATGAATGGATAGGGCTTTTGCCTGTTTGAATATAATACCTTGTTTTTTATAAACCGGAGCTAACGGGAAGATGACTTGCTTGGTAGTCATGAGACCGATCCCAACCCAAATATTTGAAGGGACCCATTGATAATTGCTGTTTGGGCTCACCACCACTACTTCGTGTGATTTTCCCAACTTACGCCTGGCAATTAATGCTGCCGTGTGACCGGATATACCGGCACCCAAAATTAGTACTCTTGCCATAAATGATTAATTTTGATCAAACTCTATTAATATTTTTTTTAAATGAATTTCGATTGACATGCATACCCGTTGCTAAAGTCCTTATTGACAGGTATTTTTTTCATTTAAGATATGGCAAATATATAAATAATTCTGAATAGTGATACTCTAATAGAATAAAATAATTAAAAAATATTTTTTTCTACAAAAAATATCCCGGAAATCGGAGGTTGGATATTATTTCTTTTGTGAAGGTTGGGAATTTTACGATATTACAACACCAGATATCAAATTTCAAGGGCACCAATAATATCTTTGGCTGATGAAAAGCCATTTTTATTTAAATAATTATCGATACCTTCGACTATTTTTACGGAAATCGCCGGATCAATAAAATTTGCCGTTCCTACCTGAATGGCAGTAGCTCCTGCCAGCATAAATTCAATAGCATCAGTAGCGTTCATTATACCACCCAGACCAATTACCGGTACTTTCACTGCTTTAGCCACCTGCCAGACCATACGCAGAGCAATCGGTTTAACAGCCGGACCGGATAAACCCCCGGTAATGGTCGAGAGCACTGGTTTGCGGGTTTTTGCATCAATGGCCATTCCCAACAGGGTATTAATCAGCGAAATGCTGTCGGCACCGGCACCTTCCACGCCTTTTGCAATCTCCGCAATATCGGTTACGTTGGGCGAAAGTTTGACCATCAACTCTTTGTGATATACTTTTCTGACTTCTGCCACTACCTGTGAAGCAGCCAGACACGAAACTCCAAAAGCCATGCCGCCTTCTTTCACATTGGGACAGGAAATATTCAGTTCAATACCCGGTATTTTGTCCAGTGTATTGATAATTTCAGCAGTTTTTATGTAGTCCTCAATAGTAGAACCGGACAAATTAATCATTACATTTGTATCAATGTCTTTGAGGGTCGGATAAATATGATTTACAAAGTAATCAATACCCTTATTCTGCAGTCCCACAGCGTTTAACATGCCCGAAGGAGTTTCAGCCATTCGCGGATACGGGTTGCCCTGACGCTCGCGAAGAGTGGTTCCCTTTACAACAATGCCACCTATTCGCGACAAGTCGATGAAGTCGGAATACTCAGTACCATAGCCGAATGTACCCGATGCTGTCATCACCGGATTTTTCATTTGTAATTTTCCCAGTTGGGTTGTTAAATCTGCCATTTCAACTTTGTAATGTTAAAGATTGGACCTTCGGTGCACACACATAAATTACCCTCTGTAGTATCAGTTACACAGCACAGGCAAGCTCCGATACCGCATCCCATCATATTTTCCAATGACACTTCGCAGAAAACGCCATTAATCGCCGCGTAAGAGGCTACGGCTTTCATCATGGGTGTAGGCCCGCAAGTGTAAATATAATCGAAATTTGAGCCAATTAAGAGCGAATGATGGGTAACGTAGCCCTTTTCTCCATACGATCCGTCCTCGGTGGTGGTGTACACCTTGCCATACCGTTCAAATTCGTCCAGTTGAAGCAAATCGGTTTTGGAACGGGCTCCAAGTAGAAAATTACAGTTATATCCCATACTGTGGAGTTTTTCACCGAACATTAAAAGGGGTGCAATTCCCACTCCGCCACCAATCAATACTATGCGGGCATTTTTTTCGGCCGGCATAGTGAATGTATTTCCGAGAGGCAGGATGGCATTTAGCGTTTGCCCAACTTCCATATCGGCCATTCGTCTGGTTCCGTCACCTACTATCTGAATGAGCAGCCACAGTTCATTTTTTTCGTAATCTACAAAATTAATGGATATGGGACGCCTTAAAAAAGTGGTGGGTGAACCATCAACGCGGATTTCGGCAAATTGTCCCGGCAGAATTTCAGGAAGTTGATCAATAGTTGTCAATTTCAGAAGTACATTCTGTTCATTGAGTTGTACTTTATGCGTAATGGTAAGGTCAAGAATGAATTTCTTCATCTGATTTCGGTTATTAATTCTTTCACCGTAGTTGGTTTTGCAAAATTACGAAATTTCGAACGAATTTCAAACTCTGTCGACCATTTCCTGAATTTCGGATTTTAGTAAAATTTTAATTTCCCCTTCGGCTATTTTGCTTCGAATTCCTGAAAGGTATTATCATCGTAATAAACAATGATTTTTTTGATAAACTTTGATTTGTCGGTAGTGACAGGAGGGATTTTTATTGTTTGCGATGAATCTGCAACCGGTTTTATATAACTGATAGATTCTTCGGTTACATTTTTTTCAACAATATTTCTACCGTAACCAGCTGATTTTGTGTCTATTTCATCCATATTTTCGAACAAAGTGGGCGTCTGAGATTTCTTTGAATCCCGATACATTTGCCCGATGCCCAAAATAAGCCAGTCTGAATTGATTGTACGGTAACGGTCCAGGATTTTTTTCAATACATCAAGACTTGGATTGTTTCTTCCACTAAGTATGTGTGATAGTGTAGGAGTTTTAATGCCTATCTCAGATGCAAACTGTGTTGCGTTTAAGCCTTCGGCCTGCATGACCTTTTCGATTCGTTCTTTTTCAGTGGTTTCCATTTGTAGTAAAGTCAAAAGTTTACAAATAAAATTTTCCACAAATATATGTAAACAAATTCACATTTGCAAATAGTTCACAAATGTAATTTACTGCTTTACTAAAATACATTTGTAAACTTCATTGAATTATTTGAATTTAACCTATAATTAGACGTTATCTATTGTAATACATATCATTAATGAAATAATATCAACAATTAATAAAAATAAATTCTTTGTTTATATATTATATCTTATAAAATTCATTATCAGCACAATAAATACAATAATAACTGTTATTTGTGGCTGTGAACCCATTTTATCACAATCGTAAACACACATTTAAAGTATTTTTTTATATATTTCTTTTATTAAATTGGTTTATAGCATTTTACATACATTTTTCATTTCATATTAATTCTAATTAATTTTAATTGTGACAAATGTTTATCTATTTACGTATGTATATTTTAATTTTTACAAAACCAACTATACCGCTAATGAAATACACAAAAACATTTGTAAATTGACACATGTGTAATTGTATATTTTACATTTGTAATTTACGTATTAACTCCTATAAGAATAAATAATAAATTGATTGGTAGAGTAAGAAAAGAATTTGTGTGGTGAGAAATATCCGGAGCATCAAGTAACAACTTGAATTATTCTTAAGGCAGCCACCTAAATGAAAAATTTTGGTAATACCCTACCTGGTAAAAAAATCAGTATGACGATGTGAAGAAATAAATCCTAATCAAAACTAACCGGAAATACTTTACGTAAAATCGTCGATGAGGAGGAAGTCGAAATTAAATAGTGGATAAAAGAACAGGCTATTCGAAATTATTGGTTGATAGGGAAAAATATCCGATTTATAACCCCTAAATTGATGTTTAAACTAATTTATCTGTTTTTCCAACAAAGAAAAACAGCTCTATCTAACTGATTGACTGCGATTTATGCAAATAAACAGCCGCTGAGAATCGAATAAAAATATTTTTTTTATACCTGGGGTTAAATGACAGTAATTTTGTAATGTTTTCGCATAAAAAAACCGGACAAATTGCTTTGTCCGGATTTTCTTATGTTGAAATTATTTAAACTTATTTTACTTCAGGATTTTGTTCTCCCCCTATTTCAGGATCCACCAGAATACGACCGCAGTATTCGCATACGATTATTTTTTTTCGCGAACGAATATCCAACTGCCGTTGTGCCGGAATTTTATTAAAGCAGCCACCACAAGCATCGCGTTGCACTGAAACCACAGCTAATCCGTTGCGGGCATTTTTGCGAATACGTCTGAAGGCGCTCACCAATCGGGCTTCGATCTTTGCCTCAATCTTCTTAGCATGTTCACGCAATTTTTCTTCTTCCTGTTTGGTTTCCGATACAATCTCGTCCAATTCCCCTTTTTTCTGTTCAAGATCAAGTTTACGCTCCGATAACTGATTGAATGTGCTATCTTTTTCAATTTTCTTATTCTCAAGATTGGCAGTAAACTCCCGAATCCGTTTCTCGCTAAGTTCTATCTCCAGTGTTTGAAATTCTATTTCTTTCGACAGATTATCATATTCACGGTTATTTCGTACATTGTTCTGTTGCTCTTTGTAGCGTTCAATTTTAATTTTAGCTTCTTCGATCTCTACCTTTTTTCCTTTAATGGCAGTGGTTAATTCGGCTATTTCATTTTCAAAATTTTCCAAACGTGTACTTAAACCAACGATTTCATCTTCCATATCCTGAACTTCAAGGGGAAGGTCGCCGCGTAATATCTTGATTTGATCAATTTCTGAATCAACCTTTTGAAGCTCGTAGAGAGCTTTTAGTTTTTCTTCAACGGTGATTTCTTTATCCGTTTTGGTCACAGTAGCCATATATTATAAATATTTTATTGGATTTGTATTTACATCTGAAATTCGGACTGCAAATTTAGGAATTTTTTTTGTAATTATCTCATAAAAAACATCTTTTGTGAACTGTTCGCTTTCATAATGTCCGATATCAACAATTAAAATCTTATTTTTTGCATCAAAAAACTCGTGGTATTTAAAATCTGCGGAGATAAAAACATCGGCACCTACAGCTATTGCCTGGCGGGTTAAGTCGCTGCCGGAGCCTCCACATACAGCTATTTTCCGTATTTTACGGTTCAAAAGGGAGGTATGCCGGAGTGTTTGGAGGTGAAATACCGATTTGAGTTGGTGGAGGAATTCCATTTCATCAGTTTCAGCGGGTAACTCACCCACGATACCTGCACCTACCGAATTCCACGTATTCTGGAGGGCTATAAAGTCGTAAGCTGGTTCTTCGTAGGGATGCGAACGAAGTAAAGCGTTGGTTATCTTTACTTTCAGATATTCGGGGAAAATCACTTCCAGACGGATTTCGGATTCCGTATGTTCAATTTGGATTTCGCCAACAAATGGATTTGCCTTCTCGTTGGCCCTAAAAGTCCCCCGTCCATCAGACATGTAACTGCAATTGTCGTAATTTCCGATACTGCCGGCACCGGCTTCAAATAAGGCATTGCGAACCTGTTGTATGAAATCTGCCGGAACAAATGTAACGAGTTTAAGGAGAAGTTCTTTTTTGGGTTGAAGAATTTGCCGGTTTTTCAAGCCGATTTTATCGGCAATTTTGCCATTTACACCTTCCATCACATTATCCATATTGGTATGTGCGGCATATACAGCAATTTCATTTTTTATAGCTTTTAGGAGACAACGCTGTACGTCATTCTGTCCGGTAATATTTTTTATTCCTCTGAAAATGAGGGGATGATGTGAAATAATCAGATTACAACCATTTTGAATTGCCTCATCGACAATATCTTCGGTTACATCCACCGTAAGAAGCACACCGGTAACAAGCATATCGGGACTTCCTATCAGAAGTCCCGCATTGTCATATTCTTCCTGAAGAGCAAGAGGCGCAGCCTCTTCAATCCATTGTGTTATTGTTCTTACAGTTGTCATCTATGGTACTACCCCATTTTACGGCTGTTAGTTGATCGTTGCGAAGCCGGGTTGCTTACTTTGGTCTGTTGTTTTGGCTGTTTTATGTCTTTTGGTACATTTACCGCTTTAGCTTCTTTTTTTAGTTTATCGTGCAAATCGGTTTCTTTGTCAGCTTTTGTATCCACTTCAGCTTCTTCTTTAGCCAAAAAATCAACCATACCCACCTGGGTCAGGAGATTGTACCAGCTGATTAACTTGCGAATATCGCTCGGATAAACCCGGTCACGGTCGTATTCAGGTAACACTTCACCCATGTATTTTTTCAGTTGATCATTGTCGGCTTTGGGGTCGATGGAACATTTTGCACCATTTTCTTTGGCTTTGATATTTTCCAATACCTGACCTAGTGGCATTTCTTCAGTATCAGTAAAAATAGCGATATCGCCCAGTGAAACGGCTTTGTCTTTCGTATATGCAGGGATGCGCTTGCCATCGATTAACGATTCTACGATGAGCATGTTTTTTCCGTTCGATACCAATTTGTACAAACCTGGTTTTCCTGTGATAGATAAAATTTCTTTCAGCATAATAATTTTCAATAAATCAGACTTTAAACGTCCGGTAAATAATATTTTTTTAATAGTTCAATTGTGTCAGAGACAAAAATGATCCGATAATTTACTCACCAGATCAAATCCAGTACAAATGTAGTTATTTATTTTACATTTTGTATTCACCAATACTCTAAAAAAACACGGATAACTCATTCAATTTGACTTTTCCTTCGTAAATTGCTTTTCCAAGGATAACAGCCGGCACGTTTGCATTGTTCAGTTTTTCGATATCAGCCATCGAACTTACACCTCCACTTGCAATGAGATATATTTGTGGAAATTCTCCCAAAATTTTCTCATACAATTCGAATGCTGGCCCTTCAAGCATTCCGTCTTTACTGATATCGGTGCAAATTATTTTGGTGATGCCCTTGTCGATGTAATTTTTCAGAAAAGGTATCAATTCCCTGTCAGTTGTTTCGGTCCAGCCCGTTACAGCCACTTTTTCATCCATCACATCCGCTCCCAGAATAATTTTTTCGGAGCCAAAGGAATTTATCCAGTTATTGAAAATATCCGGATTTTTTACTGCAATGCTGCCTCCTGTTATCATTGAGGCGCCGCATTCGAAGGCAATTTGCAAATCTTTGTCCGATTTCAGTCCTCCTCCAAAATCAACAATCAGGTTGGTGAAAGAACAAATTCGTTCGAGAACTTTATGATTTACAATGTGTTGGGCTTTAGCACCGTCCAAATCTACGAGATGAAGCCGGGTGATTCCTGCACCGGCAAACATTTTGGCTACTTCGAGCGGATCTTCGTTGTATATTTTTTTCTGCTCGTAGTCGCCACGGGTAAGTCGGACACATTTACCATCAATAAGGTCTATAGCGGGGATAATTTCAATCATAATTTATGCCTCTTTTCCTTCGTAATAGTTTATAAAAGCTTTGTTTACCAACCGATTACCTCCGGGTGTGGGATAATTGCCTGTAAAATACCAGTCACCGGTATGGTCTGGACAGGCAGCATGCAATCCTTCAATGGTTTGAAAAACCAACTGTACCGGGCAATCAACTTCATCGGGAGTTAGCATTGCGGCAATTTTTTCGGATATTTCTTCCTGTGTGAAGGATTTGTAAATGTCGGTTACATAATTTACAATCATTTCTTTGGGGAGATTTTCCTGAGCTTTGGACTTACGGTACACCTCATCAATGACACTTTGTCGGCCGGTTTCTTTCAGTAAGGCTACAGCGGCTCTGAAAGCACAAAATTCACTCATTTTGGCCATATCAATGCCGTAATAATCGGGATATCGAATTTGTGGTGAGGATGAAACGATGATTATTTTTTTTGGTTCCAAACGACTTAAAATTTTCAATATACTCTGTTTCAATGTAGTCCCGCGCACAATAGAATCATCAATTACCACCAGATTATCTTTTTTTTCTCTGCGGATTGAATTCCAGGTCACATCATATACGTGTGCAGCCAGATCATTTCGTTGTTTATTTTGAGAAATAAAAGTCCTGAGTTTTATATCTTTTATCAACACTTTCTCGACATGCGGATCGATACCCGACATATCGCGGATACCCTGTATCATACCATAGAAAGCTACTTCAGCTGTATTGGGAATAAAAGAGAACACCGAATTGTCCATATCATTTCCGATGGCGTGCATGATTGATCCGGCAAGTGAAGCCCCGAGTTTTTTGCGTTCCTTGTAGATAGCCAGATCGCTGCCCCGTGAAAAATAAATTCGTTCGAACGAACATGGTTTCAATTCGGGAGCTGCCATGCGAATGGTATCGAAGAGGATATTTCCATTCTTCTTGATAATCATCGATTTACCCGGTTCTAGTTCGAATATCTGTTCATCGCTGGCTCCCATTACCGTCTGAATTACAGCTCTTTCGGAGGCAACCACCACTACTTCATCATCCTTATAGTAAAAACCGGTTCGGATACCTTTCGGATCGCGAAAAACAAAAGCATCGCCATGGCCAAGCATTCCGGCAATGACATATCCCCCATCCCAATTCTTTTCCGATTTGCGGATAAAAGAAGGTATATCCAGCTGTTCTTCAATTTTTTGGGTAATGATAATATCATTCGAATACCGCTGTCTGATTTTTTCGTATTCTGCCTGTACTTCGTTGTCCAGCTTATTTCCAAGCGATTCGAGCATTAGGAAAGTATCGGCTTTATCGCGTGGATGCTGACCCTGATTGGTGAGCATTTCGAACAGTTCATCCACATTGGTAAGATTAAAGTTGCCTGCAAGTACCATCGTCCTGGCCTTCCAGTTGTGCCGACGCAGGAATGGATGAACGTTTGCTATTCCACTTCGCCCTGTGGTGCTGTATCGTAAATGTCCAAGGTAAAGTTCAGCTGCGAATGGCAATTTGTTTTTAGCAAAAACAGCATCTTCGACGACGCTTTTGTTCTGATCCAGTTTTTCATTAATATTGGCGAATATTTGTTGTATGGCATTATTTCCCTCTTCACGTTCACGCCATATATATTCTTCGCCCGGCGGCATATCCAGTTTTACGGTTGCCAGTCCGGCACCCTCCTGTCCGCGGTTATGTTGTTTTTCCATCAACAGGTACATTTTCTGTAACCCATACTGCCAGGTTCCGTATTTCTCCTGATAATATTCCAGGGGCTTTAGCAGCCTGACCATTGCAATTCCACACATGATTTTTTCTTTTTTTAGACCTTACTTTAAATAATAAAATACAGAAATAATTTACTCTACGGTAACTGATTTTGCCAGGTTGCGGGGTTGATCCACATCGCAGCCTTTGACCACGGCAATGTGGTATGCAAGCAACTGCAGGGGAACAACTGAAAGCAACGGCGACAAGCATTCATCT
>CALMZF010000374.1 GCA_937870645.1 uncultured Paludibacter sp.
GTAGGTTCCCATGAAAAAGTTAGAATTGTGGTCGAAACTGGAGTTAGCAAAATAGCTGATGCGCTGGTCGATTTTTTTGAAAATAATCGTTCCGCTAAATATATTGAAAATTTGAAAGAAGAAAAGAAAAAGTACGACTGGAAGTTGATGGTGGAAACGGTAAATAAAATTTAAGGCCATGACAAAACAAAATGCCATAAAACTTTTTGAAGAAAAGAAAGTTCGTACAGTTTGGGATGATGAAGCCGAAGAATGGTATTTCTCGGTAGTGGATGTGATTGAGGTACTTACAGAGAGCGAAAATCCCAGAAAATATTGGAGTGTATTAAAAACTCGACTTAAAAAAGAAGGAAATCAAACGGCTACAAATTGTAGCCAGTTGAAAATGGATGCGAGTGATGGACGCAAAAGGTTAACAGATGTAGCTACAACTGAACAACTTTTCCGACTTATCCAATCCATACCTTCGCCCAAAGCCGAACCATTCAAGTTGTGGATTGCGCAGGTTGCCAAAGAGCGCTTAGACCAAATGCAAGACCCGGAATTGTCAATAGAACAGGCGATGATGGATTACAAACGATTGGGATATTCTGACAACTGGATAAATCAACGGCTTAAAAGTATTGAAATTCGTAAAGACCTGACCGATGAATGGAAAAAACGCGGTTTGGAGGAAGGAATTCAATTTGCAACACTGACAGATATTATTTACAAAACGTGGGCTGACAAAACGGCCAAAGAATACAAACAATTCAAAGGGCTGAAAAAGGAAAATCTGCGTGACAATATGACTAACAAGGAATTAGTGCTGAATATGCTGGCTGAGCTTTCCACGAAAGAAATTTCTGAAGTAAATAATCCCGAAGCTTTCGACGAACACGCTCAAGTTGCTAAACAAGGCGGTACGATAGCCCGAAATGCCCGAATGGAATTGGAGGCAAAAACCGGTCAGGCTGTTGTAAGTCCTGTGAATGCTAAAAAGATTTTACAAATTAAAAACGAACAGAAATAGTTCACAACATATAATAAATGACAAACGACGTGGTTGAAACCCCGATGATGAAGCAGTTTTTCGATATTAAGCGAAAATATCCCGATGCTGTGCTGCTTTTTCGTTGCGGCGATTTTTATGAAACATATTCTACGGATGCAGTGGAATGCGCCGGAATTCTGGGCATCACGCTCACCCGCCGTGCCAATGGTTCGGCCAAAACGGTGGAAATGGCCGGTTTCCCGCACCATGCACTGGATACGTATCTGCCCAAGCTCGTCAGAGCAGGCAAACGTGTTGCCATCTGCGACCAGCTGGAAGATCCGAAACTGACAAAAAAAATAGTGAAACGCGGTGTGACCGAACTGGTTACACCCGGAGTTTCGTACAGCGATACTACGCTTACGCAAAAAGAAAATACCTTTCTGGCCAGTGTTTATCTGAATAAAAATCAGGCCGGTGTTTCCTTTCTTGATATTTCAACGGGGGAATTTTTGATAGCCGAAGGCACGGTTGATTATGTGGATAAGCTGTTGAGCAGTTTTTCGCCCAAGGAAGTCATTTACGACCGCTCAAAACGGAGTGAATTTGAAGCAAATTTTGGTACAAAATATTTCACTTTCGCCCTCGAAGACTGGGGTTTTTCTCCCGAAACTGCAAATGAAAGGCTGCTTAAACATTTTCAGACCAAAAATCTGAAAGGGTTTGGTGTGGAAAATCTGAAAAACGGAATAGTGGCAGCAGGTGCCATTCTGCATTACCTGGACATGACCCACCACCACCAAACCGAACATATTACCCACCTCACCCGCATCGAGGAGGAGCGTTTTGTGTGGCTCGACCGTTTCACGGTGCGCAATCTGGAACTCTACGGCACCATCAACGAGGGCGGCCGAACGCTGGTGGATGTGATTGACCGGACTATCAGCCCCATGGGCGGCCGCTTGCTGAAACGCTGGGTGGCATTCCCGCTCAAAGATGTGAAACCCATCGAAGAACGGCTCAGCGTGGTGGAATATTTTTTCAGAGATACCGAATTAAAGCACATGCTGGAACAGCAGATTGCACTGATAGGCGATTTGGAACGGATTATCTCCAAAGTGGCTGTCGGGCGCATCAATCCCCGCGAAGTGGTGCAGCTGAAAGTGGCTTTGCAGGCCATTGAACCCATTAAAAATGCCTGTACGGAGGTGGAAAATGTGACGCTGAGAAAAATTGCCGACCAACTGAACCCCTGCAAAGTTATTTCGGAGAAAATAGAAGCGGAATTGCAAAACAATCCGCCCGTTTTGGTGAATAAAGGAGACATTATTCGCAGCGGTGTGAATACCGACCTGGATGAACTTCGCCGGCTGGCTCATTCGGGCAAAAGCTATCTGCTTGAAATTCAGCAACGCGAAAGTGCAACTACGGGCATTCCTTCCCTGAAAATAAGTTACAACAACGTATTCGGATATTTTATTGAAGTGCGCAATATGCACAAGGACAAAGTGCCTGAAACCTGGATACGCAAGCAAACGCTGGTGAACGCCGAGCGTTACATCACGCAGGAACTGAAAGAATACGAAGAAAAAATTCTGGGTGCCGAGGAAAAAATTCTTGCCATTGAAACGCGTCTTTTCAACGAACTGGTTATCAGTCTGACCGATTATATTGCTGCTATTCAGCTCAATTCCAATTTGATAGCTCAGCTCGATTGCTTGCTGTCTTTCTCCAAAGTATCTTCGGAAAATAAATATGTCCGCCCCGAAATCAACGACAGCGATGTGATTGATATCCGGCAGGGACGCCATCCTGTGATAGAGAAGCAACTGCCCATTGGCGAAACGTATGTGGCCAACGACGTGTATCTCGATGGCAAAACCCAGCAAATCATCATCGTTACCGGTCCCAATATGTCGGGAAAATCGGCACTGCTGCGGCAAACGGCACTGATTACGCTCATGGCTCAGATTGGCTGCTTTGTGCCGGTGGAAAGTGCAAAAATCGGGGTGGTGGATAAAATATTTACCCGCGTGGGTGCCAGCGACAATATCTCGCAGGGCGAAAGTACGTTTATGGTGGAAATGAACGAAGCCGCCAGCATTCTGAACAACCTATCAGACCGCAGTCTGGTGCTGTTCGACGAACTGGGACGCGGAACAAGTACCTACGACGGTATTTCCATCGCCTGGGCCATTGTGGAATACATTCACGAGCACGCCAGCTGCAAAGCCAAAACGCTTTTTGCAACCCATTATCACGAACTGAACGAAATGGAAAACTCTTTTTCGCGGATTAAAAACTACAATGTTTCGGTGAAAGAAGTGGATAAAAAAGTGATTTTTCTACGTAAACTGGTGCGGGGTGGCAGTGAACACAGCTTCGGTATTCATGTGGCTAAAATGGCCGGAATGCCGCAAAGCATTGTGAAAAGGGCCGAAAAAATACTTGTACAGCTGGAAGCCGACAACCGCCAAAACGGCGATCTGAGTAAACCGGTTGGTGAATTAGCCACGCAGCGCGAAGGCTATCAGCTGAGTTTCTTTCAGCTGGATGATCCGGTACTCGAACAAATCCGCGATGAAATAAAAGGGCTGGATGTGAATAATTTAACCCCGATAGAAGCGTTGAATAAACTGAATGAGGTGAAGAGGATCATAACGGGGAAATAGACCAGCCCCCTAACCCCCTAAAGGGGGGATT
>CALMZF010000375.1 GCA_937870645.1 uncultured Paludibacter sp.
ACTCACCGCGATGTGGCCGATAATGTATTCAGAGCTCCTGCGGCCAATAATGCCGAAAGACAACTTATACGACTGATAGCATCAAATGGCACTAATTCGGATGAGACTGTAATTTATACCGATGCTTCAGCCTCCAACAGTTACGATGATTACGATTCATCAAAGGGAATGAACGGCAGCACTTCAAAAGTACCGGATATTTACACTACCATAGATAATGAAAATCTGGTGATAAACGGGATGAACTCACTTCCACTGGATACAGAAATACCGCTGACTTTTGCTGCTAACAATGCTATGTCGACCACATTTTCAATCAAAGCCAGTGAAATAACCAATCTGGCATCGGGGGTAAGTGTAATTCTCAAAGACCTTGAAACCGGAAATGAAACTAACCTGACCGATGGAACCACATCCTATGATTTTACAGCTGAAGCCGGAACTACCAAGGCCTTAAGTCTGATATTCAGAACCATAACAGTTACTACAGGCATTAATACGGGCTACAATATGCTGGTCGACGAGCAAGCGACCACCATTTACAAAAATAATCGCAATATGATTTTCGTTAACTGCAACGGTGGTGTTGCATCAGATGCCACAGTATCCGTATTCAATGCAGCAGGTCAGAAATTAGCATTCCAGAAAATAAAAAGTTACCACACGGTGGTTGAAGCTACCCTAACATCGGGAGACTACAACGTGACGGTAAATAATGGCCAAAAAGTTAAAACTCAAAAAATTTCAATTAATTAATAAATAGAATCCCACAGCAGATGAAGAAGTTAAGTTATATTTTCATAATAGTGATGACCATAGTGATGGCATCATGCGAACAGAACCTGGAATACGAAAATCTACCGGCCAATAAAGTGGAAGGCGAATGGATGGTGAAAGCTTATATCAACGGTACCAATGCGTTCGGCACTTTTCCTGTCAGAACCTACACTACCGCATCGGGCAAAGACTCAATCTATATCAACGATTACGAAGGAAAATTTTGGGATTTTAATGTGAAAGCTGCAGTAAAAACTGCCGATAACACATTCCAGACACAACACTCCGTGAGCACAGTAACAGGAAAGAGTACCGGAGTGAAAGTGCTGAATGGTCGTATCATCAATAATGACAGTATTTATTTCGAAATGCAGTTTGAAGACGATGAAACACCCTATGGCGTAAGCTATCAGTTGACAGGTCACCGTATAAAATAATGCATCATATGTATCAATCGGTTATAAATTAGCAGTTTATATAAACCGTCAGCCCCCAAAAAACCTGTCAGGTGATTTGGGGGCTGATTATTTCCAGGTATAAAAGTTATTGAACAATTATTTTAAAAGAATTTTCTGTGTCGTTACATTGTTATCGGTAACAACTTTTACAACGTAACATTCATTGGGGAAACTGTTTAGGTTTATCTTTCTCAGTCCGGTAACATTTTCTTCCATGGCAATCACAGAACCCAGCATATTGAAAACACTCAGTTGTTTGATCTTAATAGGGCAGTCAATGTAGATGGCTTTATTGGTGGAATAAATATTAATTCTTATAGCTTTTTCATTTGAAAATCCGGTTCCCGGACTTACCGACATGGTGATGGTATTGGATGTTGCTGGATTTCCGGTCAGGCAGGGTGAGGTGTCATTTGAAGTCATTTTTGTATAAATCTGATCTCCGTCAGTCGGTATATATGAATAGGTTTCACCGGTTCCAACTGAAACATTGTTTACAAACCATTCATAAGCAGGATTTATTCCGCCGTTCACCGGTGTTGGGGTAAAGGTAACAGAAGCTCCTGTTGCAGCCGGGTTGGAACTTGCCTCAATACTTACATCCGGTGTGACTGGCGGATTGGCCGTAATAACTGCACTTCCGGTCATTGAGGCCGTGATTGATGTGGTAGCATTCGTTGCTGTTACTGTATAAGTTCCTGCGGTTTGGTTGCCGAAATTAATAGCCGAACCAGTTCCTGCAACCGGTGACCCAACTGCAGTTTCACCACTGTAAAGCTGATAATTTACACCAATATCCGAATTGCTCAATCCAACCGCAAGACCTAATCCGTCCTGACAAAAAGAACCTGATCCGGTAACGGCATAAGCTGTTGGAGCAGCATTAAGAATCGGATTGCCATTTACAATCGCATTTGCAATACCAATATTCACGTCCAATTGAGTACTGAGACTATTAATAAATTCAGCTACACGGGTTGCATATAAAGGTGTAGTCGATGTACTTGATGTAAAAATCAAATCCGGTGTTATATTTGAAGGAAATGGTACGGAACTAGTAATGATAAAATGGGTAATAAGTGTACCTGGAACAGCCGTTGATATTATTGTGCCCTGTCCGGCTCTAACTATTCCAGAAGCTAACTTAATAACAGTTTGTGAACCGGTTTTTATTGCTGCATTGGGAGAGGCAGTAATCTTCTGAATTGCGTTCAGTCCGCTGTTTGTATTATCAATAGTTACAGTCAAAGTACCTCCTGCATAAATAGCAGAATTTATTAAAAATCCAAATTGCATACTTGCTAATTCAAACGGTAATGTTGGATTGGTGTCTTGAAGGTATGCATCAAATTCAAGTTTTGAGTTAGATGTTTGCTTAAAATTCTTCACTGACAGTAAAAATTCATCTGTGGCAAGAGGAGCATACCGAATTTTATGTACAGCGTTTACATTAAAAATTACAAAAAACATCAAAAGGAACGCTGACACGGTATAAACTTTTGGTTTAATTCTTTTCATAACTTATACTATTAATTGTTATTGGTAGTTTGTTTTTATAAAAAATAGTCACACAAATTTCAATTAGGGGTGAGAAGTAGCTACATAATTCATACTATTATTGACCAGAGTTGTGAAATCACCAGAATCTGTAATTCCATCCCCATTTACATCGGTGAAAATGTATCCAGAAGAATAGTTGAATACCTCGTTCACTACCGAACTGAAATCTCCGGTATCTACAACACCATCCTGATTAACATCTCCACCATAAATCAGATAATGATCATCAATTGAAAGTCCCAGATTTCCACCATACACATTAGCCGGATTTCCAAACGACTGATTAATTGTGCTTCCTGCAAATGATACTGCTGCAGCGGTGGTGGTTTCAATACTGTTGCGATGCTTAATGGTAATGTAATAATTAC
>CALMZF010000376.1 GCA_937870645.1 uncultured Paludibacter sp.
CTTTCTCTAAACGGGAGTGCAAAGGTAGACAAAGTTTTGAATTGAACAAAATAAAATACCAAAAAATTATGCTATAAAACATATATTTTTACATAACCCGCTTGATATCAGCATTAATTAGTTAAATTTATTTTAAATAAATCTTTGGATAATGAGCTTTCAAGTAATCTTTCTATTTAAAAATACTGTTGATTATTTCCGATTTAGAATTAATAATAATAAATAAGGACTGTTTTTCCCGTGATTTTTAATTATAAATCTGTATTTTTGTAGTTCAAATCTTATAAAACAATCAGTATTATGAAAGAAATCGCCGAACAATTTCAGCTAAAATCCGAAATAGGGTCTATTCGTCCTTTGAAAATCGGATTTATAAACGATTCATTTATTGTAGAAAGTAAAGACCCAGCCGACGAATGGTATTTCCTACAGAGAATAAATCACAACATTTTCAAAAATGTGCCCGGATTACAACAAAATATCAGTATTGTAACTGATCATTTACGAATGAAACTGGCCGAAAGAGGTGTGGAGGGACTTGAAAGAAGGGTATTGCAAATAATTCCCGCAAAAGACGGTAAACTGTTTTACCAGGATGATGCAGGTAATTATTGGCGTGTGTACGTCCACATTAAGAACACAAAAAGTTACGACACTATAAATCCCGAACTGGCATACAAAGCCGGTGTTGCATTCGGTGATTTTCAGGCTATGCTATCAGATGTGCCACTGGACAACATGATTGAAACCATACCCAATTTTCACAACATGGAGTTCAGGCTGGAAGAATTCAGAGAAGCGGTGAAAAATAACGCTGCCGGTCGTCTGGCACAAACACAATGGATGGTGGACGAAATAGAGAAGCGTGCTGATGAAATGTGCATTCCGGAACGACTGCATCGTGAAGGTAAGCTGCCAAAGCGCATTAATCATTGTGATACCAAGGTAAATAATATGCTTTTTGATGATAACGATGAGCCTATTTGTATTGTGGATCTGGATACGGTGATGCCCGGTTTTGTACTTTCTGATTTTGGTGACTTCATGCGTACAGCTGCAAACACAGGCGCAGAAGATGATGTGAACTTAGAAAAAATCGGCGTAAACATTGAAATTTTTAAGGCGTACACTCGTGGATACCTTGAAAAAGCTACCTTTCTAACTCCTTCGGAACTTGGAAATCTCGCTTTCGGTGCTAAACTGTTGAGCTATATGCAGACTGTACGGTTCTTCACCGATTACCTGAACGGTGATACCTATTATAAAATACAACATGAAGAACATAACTGGCAACGGACGCTGGCTCAATTTGAGTTACTGCAAAGCCAGGAAAAAAATTATGATCTGATGCAGCAAATAGTATTTGAAAATTCAAACGGGTAGTAAATACGGGACAAATACAGAAAAAACGGGATAATTCACATTGTCCCGTTTTTTAGTTTTCACACACATTTAATTTTATTTTTCAACGCACAACTACTGCACCCTCCACAGGTAGAGTCGGGCGGTGGTTTAAATGTGATGGTTCTGTATATTTTATAAATAACATAACCAAAAACAAAAACCCCAATCAAGATTACAAATAGTTGTTGCATTGGAAAAAACTGTAATTATAACAATTCAATTAATAATTTGTTCATTAAACTATACTTTGCACTAAAAAAGCAACCATCCATGCCAACACCAGCGAATATCCGGCAGCAAACAAAGCCCATTTCCAGGATCCGGTTTCATTTTTAATGGCCACAACAGTGGCTAAACAGGGAAAATAGATCAACACAAAAATCATAAAAGCCAGTGCAGTACCGGCATCATAGACTGGTAAACCATTGGGTCTGACCTCCGATTTCATTTTGGCCGACAGTGAAGCGGTTTCTTCATCGGCATTGCCCGAATAAAGAACGCCCAGGGTGCTTACCACAATTTCTTTGGCCGCAACACCCGAAAGGAGTGATACACTTATTTTCCAGTCAAACCCCAGAGGTGCCAATACCGGCTGAATGGCATGACCAATTTTGCCGATATAGGAATTTTCCAGTTGCCCGGTAGTATTTACGGTTGATGGTTTTTCCGGTTGAGTAGATCGGGGATAATATCCTAAAAACCAGATAATAATAGAACCCACCAGGATTATTGTACCCATTTTTCGCAGGTATTGCTGCCCCTTTTCCCAGGTATGATTCCACATTGATTTCAGTGTTGGCACCCGATACGGCGGTAATTCCATTACAAACGGAGATTCGTCGCCCCGGAATAAAAATTTTTTCAATAAGCGGGCAATAATAATGGCCAACAAGATACCGGCTGCATACATGCCAAAAAGCACTAAACCGGCATAGCGGGGGAAAAACGTTCCGGCCAGCAGCAAATATACCGGCAACCGCGCACTGCACGACATGAGTGGATTGATGAGGATAGTAATCATGCGGCTGTTTCGGTTCTCGATGGTGCGGGTAGCCATAATAGCAGGTACATTGCATCCAAAACCCATAATCAGTGGGATGAATGACTTGCCATGCAGCCCCATCCGGTGCATGATTTTATCCATAATAAAGGCAGCACGCGCCATATATCCCGTATCTTCCATGAATGAAATGAAAAAATACAGTATAAGAATATTAGGAAGAAATACAATAACGCCACCAACGCCGCCCAGTACTCCGTCGACTAACAAATCCTTCAATGGTCCATCGGCCATAAGGTTATGAATTACATCGTTGAGCCAGGCAACGAGGCTCTCTATCCAGCCCATGGGATATTTACCCAGCGAAAATGTGGACTGAAACATAATGTAAATAAAGAGGATAAACACCGGATAACCCCAATATTTATGGGTAACAATGGCGTCGAGGCGGGATGTAGTACTATTGGCTGGTTTTTTCTTGTTTTCGGAAAATGTTTCTTTCAACGCACCCGCAATAAAACCAAATTTAGCATCGGTTATGGCTGCCTCGGCATCGGTTTTGAGTTCGATTGCAATTCTGTTAATTTCCTCGTCACGCATCCTGAAGATTTCACTGGCATTGGATTCCTGTGAAATTAACTTATCAATCTCCTTATCTTTTTCGAGCAGGTGAATGGAAAGGTACCGGAGAGAATATTTTGTTTGCAAATGATGATTTTCACTTACCAGCAAATGCCGCAGACGTAAAATGCTTTTTTCAAGTCCGGGGCCATGATTGATGTGGATGTGACGGGCTATTTCGTGGATTTTGTGTTCACCTTCCAGATCGGAGAAGCGATTTTTATTTCCATGCTGATGATGTATTTTTATTTCGTGATGATAGGTATCAAGCAAATCATCGTCCTTGGCTGCAGGGATAAGCAATCCACTTTCACTGATGATATTGCTTCCTTCGTATAATTTGATTACAGTGCGAAAAAGATTAACGACTCCAAAACCGGTTTTTGCTATGAGTGGTACGAACGGAATTCCAAGTAATTTTCCCAGTGTGGTATAATCCAGTTTGTCGCCGCTTTTCTGCAACTCGTCGTACATATTGAGAGCCACCACCGTCTGCAGGTGCATATCTATGAGTTGGGTGGTGAGAAACAGGTTTCGTTCGAGATTGGAACTATCTACAATATTAATTACCACATCGGGCATTTCGTCCACAATAAAACTCCGGACATATTTCTCTTCGGGCGAATAAGCTGAAAGTGAATATGTTCCGGGCAAGTCCACTATTTCGAACCGGTAACCGTCCTGTTCGAAAACACCCTGTCGGGCATCCACAGTGACACCGCTGTAATTTCCAACATGTTCGTGCTGGCCCGATACTTTATTGAAGAGTGTTGTTTTACCACAGTTGGGATTACCCACCAGGGCCACTTTTATATGTTTACGCTTATTGAGCGCCTGCTTCCGAACTTCGATTTCCTCCATTACAGGTGAAAGAACATCTTTAGTCCGTCTTACTTTGAGAGCCTCCTCCTCGCTTACCACTTCGATGAGCTGAGCCTCGCTCCTGCGCAGGGAAACTTCATAGCCCATCACCCGGTACTTCACCGGATCGTTAAGCGGTGCATCCAGCAGCGATTCCACCACCTTGCCCTTCACAAAACCCATTTCGATAATCCGTTTGCGAAAACCTCCGTGTCCAGAGACCTTTACTATTGAGGCTTTCTCACCCGTTTTTAATTCAGAAAGTTTCATCTGTATCTGCTGTCATTTGAGATTGCAAAGATAACTTATATAGATTAATTCTAAACAAGAAAGTTGGAGATTTAGTGTAATACTTGAATTTTTAACAAAACAAACAACGCTTCGTGAAGGACGAAGCGCTGTTTGTATATATCTGAAAGTAAAGGATTATTCCATATCCATGCCTTCCACAGCCGGCTCAGTGGAATTTCCATTCTTTCTGTCGGCGGGTTTTGGTTTCATGTTTCCAAAGTTATAAGTAACGGTGAGCCCGATCATACGCCCGCTGAACCGGTTTTCGGAAACCTGGTAAAAACCATCGCCCCAGCTTGTGGCACTCATTTTTCGCGAATTGAGCAAGTCGCGCACCATCAGGTTGAGGTTAATTTTTTTATCCATAAAGGTTTTGCGCAATCCCAGATCGACCGAATAATCCTGAGCCCGTTTGCCCTGCGCGATTATTTGCGGGGCGCTGTACATTCCGGTAATTTGACCGGAGAAAGTGCGTGAAAACATCAGATTGGCCAACACACGAGTATCCCACGAAAAATTGCTGTTGCCGGGGATATTCACTTTAATGGCGGCATTGAAAGGATCCTGATAAGTGGCTTCGTTTAGCCTGGCATGATATAAATTCACCGAAGTGGTCAGATTAACGAATTTGAAGAGTCTGTTCTTGGATACCAGTTCCAGTCCGGTATTTTGCTGTTTGGTCAAATTCATAAATGTACTTTCCATGATACTATTTCGCATAAAGCGCACATTTTGAATAACATCGTCGGTAAAGCGGTAATACGCCGATGCCGACAGGGTGTGATTGTCCCAGTTTTTCACATAGTTGAGTTCAAATGCGGAGGCAAATTCGGGAAGCAGTGCGGGATTTCCGTAAGAAATGGTTGTAGCGTCGGAATAATCGCGGAACGAATTGATCTGACGGCCCCGGGGACGATTGACGCGTCGGGTGTAATTCAACTGCAGTTCGTTATTTTTGGGCAGTGAATACGCCATATACACACTTGGAAATAACTCTAAATAGGACTGAGGATCGAGTTTGTTAGTTTCAGAAATCGATGTAATCAGGTTTTTGGAAGTGCTTGTCAGTTGTTTTTGCAGGTATTCGGCACGAAGTCCGGCCTGTAGCGAAAGATTACTGATGCGGGTTCCATAAGTTGCATACGCTGCATGAATTTGCTCCTGATAGGTAAATTTGTTGTAGTAACTTAGAATTTCACTCTTATTAATATTGTCGTAGCCATCAGCTAACGAAATCCGGTTCTGCCAGGTACTGTTCCACCCGAGTTCCAGTCGGGTATTTTCACCTATTTTTTTGGTGAAATCTGTTTTTGCCTCCAGTTCTTTGTTTGAGTTGTCGGCAGTTTGATTTATATCCAGTTTGTTCAATGTATTAAGTTTGTCGGTCTGAACGAACTGGTCGTTGCCATTGCGGGAATGACCTGAATAAGAAAGATTGGTAATAATATTTGATCCTTTGGTATCAAAATCGTACTTGTGATTCAAATTGAGGTTATAGCCTCCGTGGGAATTAACTTCGCTATTGTCGCGGGTATAATTTCTGAGGGTGGCAGCTGTCGATTTATCGGTAAGCAGATAACTGATGTTGGATGTACCGCTGGGTGATCCCGAATGTCCAAATCCTGAAATTCCGATTGTATTTTTGCTGTTGAGATGATAGTCCACTCCTGCTCTGAAAAAAGTTCCACCGAATGAGCGTTTATCCTCACTGGATTGATTGAGTAGTGTAGTGTCACCGTTATTGAAATTCTGACGGTCGGTTAATCCGGTTCCGGTCATGTTCATTTGTCTGTGTCCAATATTGGCAAATGCATCAATTTTACTGCTGCTGTAATTGATACTTGCTCCGGCATTAATACCCGGTTTAGAACCCTGAGTATACATGCTACCAGCCGAAAGGCTTCCGTAGTATCCGGCTTTTCGGTTTTTTTTCATCACCAGATTAATGATTCCCGCCGTTCCCTCGGGCTTGAACTTTGCCGAAGGATTAGTCATCACTTCGATGGCTTCAATACTTTCAGCGGGCATCTGTTGTAGTACCTGAGCCCGGTTCTCGGCCGTAAGTCCGGAGGGCTTTCCATTTATCCATACTTCCACACTTTCGTTGTTCCGAAGTGAGACATTGCCTTCATTATCCACATTGACTGAAGGGATATTTTGCAGCACATCAGTAGCTGAACCACCGGCTGCAGCTATGTTCTGATCGACGCTGAACACTTTCTTGTCAATATCGAAACGCATCTGTGAGCCTTGTCCCACGACTTCAATTTCTTTCAGAGTTTTGGCATCTTCGCTAAGCGGTATATTTCCCATAGCAACGGCTTTGCCGCTAACTTTTACCGGTTTGGAAATGCTGTTATAACCCACAACACTTGCACGCAGTTCGTAGTCTCCATTTGCCACCGAAGGAATACTGAAAGCGCCATCCTGATTGGTTAATGTACCTGCGACATTTTTACCTGTTTGCGGGTTATATACAGAAACAGTTACAAATTCAATTGGTTTTTGTGTAATTGCATCAATGATTCGTCCGAAAATGGTAACATTGGCAAAAACTGAAACAGAAATAACGTGAAGCAATAAAAACAAAAAATACTTTTTCATAAAAATCGTTTTGACTTTACCGGGCGGATATATTACCTGCACACAGCAATAAATGAATAATCAGAGTATGACAACTGATAAGGGAAAAAGTTTAAACAACGAGGAAAATTATTGGATATTTTGGCTAAAAAGAACTCTATAGTTATTTTATGTTAATTAAATGCAGATTTTGATACTTATATTTGGTTTATATTATAAACCGATTTACATTTACATCGACATTCATAATTCAATTTACCCAACAAATAATTAACTCAATGGAAGAAAAACCTTTGAACGAGAAAGAAAGTTTAGAACTTATCACTCGCATGATTAAAAACACGCATCAAAAACTTGAAGAAGGTAATGGAATTCCCTTTCTGGTTTGGGGATATACCTCCATTATAGTTTCGATACTTGTATGGTATCAGCTAAAAATCACTCAGGATTATCTTTGGAATCTCCTGTGGTTTCTGATCCCTCTGATCGGATTTCCTATTCAGATGCTTCTGCAAAGAAAAAGAGAAAGAGGAATAAAAACGTATCTGGAAAAAATTATTAAATATGTCTGGACAGTAATTGGTGTAGCAGGTTTTGTAGTTTCAATGGGTGCCATGTTTTACTGGAAAATACCCATTCTGTTCATTATAATTGTATTGATGGCTACAGGAACAGCCATTACAGGCTTGATCATTCAGTTCAAACCGATCATCATATCCGGATTTGTAAGCATTTTGCTCTCTTTTGGATGTCTGATTTTCAGTCATTTATATTCCATACTGGTTTTTGCCCTGGTGTTTTTTCTGATGATGGTAATCCCCGGGCATATTTTAAACTTCAAAAACCGTAAAAGGCATGTTTAAGGAACTTGACCCGCTGCTACATTCTGAACTCCGGCTGGCCGTTATGTCCATTCTACTTTCGGTAGCTGAAGCCGATTTCGTTTACATCAGGGAAACGACAAAAGCTACTGCGGGAAATCTGAGTGTTCAGATTGATAAATTGAGCGAGGCAGGCTACGTTGAAGTCGAGCGGGGATTTCTGGGAAAGCGCACTCGCACCGTTTGCAAAATCACCCCTAAAGGCGTGGAAGCTTTTAATAATTATGTGGAAGCGCTGAAAGGTTATTTAAATATTAACTGAGACACAATCCGGGTGTCTGTATAGCTGTTACATTAGCATTCATCGGTATTATTATCCAAAAAACTATCCTAAAAAACCAAATTCACCAAAAAAATGAAAAATCGAATTCAGGGAATTACAAAGATCAGGTTCATTTGTTTCTGCTGCCTGTTTGTTTTCCTGCCCTTAGTTCTTTCGGCACAAAATCAACGACTTACCGTAAATTTCATTGACCTGCAAAGCAACGACGGCCGAATTTTAGTAAGTCTTTACAACGGAAAAGCGGATTATTCTGCTCATAAATCGGCGAAATCTACAGCTCTCACCATCAACAACGGATCAGCTACCTGGACGCTCGACAGTATTTCGGCAGGGGAATACATTCTATCGGCATTTCACGATGAAAATGTAAACGGAAAACTGGATGCATCTGAGAACGGCATACCCGTAGAAGGATTTGCATTCTCCAACAACGCCCAACCCAAAATGGGACCTCCAAACCCTCAGGATATGCTTTTCAGCATCAAAGAAAACGAGAATGCGACCCAAAACATCCGGATGATTTATTTCGGCATAAAACCAAAGGAACTGAAAACAGTAGAAGTGGTGGGAGAGAAAAAACAATTTGTAAATGCGGATGCCGACAAAACAACGTATCAGGTAAAAGACAATGCGGCACTTTCGACGGGCTCCATGCGAGACGCCGTAAGGAAACTGCCGGGAGTGGTAATCGGTTCTTCGGGTGATCTGAATTTGAACGGGAAAACGGTAAGTATATATGTAGATGGCATTCCGAGTAACCTGTCGGGATCAGATCTGAAAAATTACATGGACGGTTTGCCCGCCAATACGATTGAAAAAATTGAGCTGATTGAAAATCCGGGCGCATCGTACGAAGCTAAAGCAAATGGCGGAATTATCAACATTATTACACGAAATACGGCACCCGATAACTTCGGTGGCACACTCAACCTGCATTACGGCAACAGCCAAAACCACAAATGGTCTCCTTCGCTGATGCTGAACGGACGCAATAAAAAAATAAACTGGCAGCTGCAATCGGGGTATAACTGGCATCAGCAGGACCAGTTTACGGACATTAAACAACTGTATACCACGTTTACACCAAACGTAATTTTCACTAATAAATCTACACAGAAAAACCTGAACCGAAATTTTTATATTCGTCCGATGATGAATTACCGGCTGAGTGAGAATTCGTACATCATTTTAAACTACAATTTCAACTCCTACAACAACGAACACGCGAGCAATTCTATCCGCGAAAGTTACAACCTTACTCCCGCTATAAAATATTCATCCGTATTCAACAATCCCGAAGCCACCCGCAACAACGAACTTGTTCTGAAATACAAAACAATGCTTGACACGCTGGGTCGGTCGCTACAGGTAACAGGTTATTATTCAAACTACCACAAAGTGGCCGGGGCGCAATCCACACAAAATTTTTCCACTCCGCTGTATGGTATCAGTGCCAACAACCTGAACCTGAACAACGCCTACGGAAAAGTAGATCTGGAACTTCCGTTCAAAATAATAAGGCTGACTGCCGGTGCCAAATACAACATCACGAATGCGCACAATTTGGGTAAATACAACTTCAACGTGCTTTCGTCCACCATTTTTGATAATCCGGCTTACAATCAGCAAATCGACTTCAGCTACCACGAACAAAACATAGCCGGATATCTGGAAGCGCGCAAAAAACTGGGGAAACTGTCGGCAACTGTCGGCATAAGGCTTGAAGACCTGCTTTATGAAAGCGAAGTTGCAGGTGCCGACAGCGTTGTGGGGGGCAGAATTACCCAATTTTTCCCTACCCTTAATATGTTATACACTGTAATTCCAAATATTAATCTTTCGGGGAAATACTCACGCAAAATAACGATGCCCGCTTACGACCAACTCGACCCGAACGTAAACGGCTATTTCGACAGCTACAGCAAATCGGCCGGAAATCAAAACCTGAAGCCCAACTTTTACGATAATTATTCGCTGAGTGTCACCGCTTTTAATTATGCCACCCTGGGAAGTTACCTCAGCTACTCGAAAAACATCAGTTTACTTTCCACCACCGTAAAGCCACAATCTTTCATTTCCGAAAAAACTTCAAACGACTTCAGTAATATAAAAATGTACGGTTTGTACATGTCGCTTCCGGTTCCTTTCGGACTGATTACAAAAGGGGCTGAATTTTTCAAAAAACCGGCCAACATGTCCGACATGAGTTATGTGCATTTTTATGTGTCCTGTAATTTTAACCAGATAAAAGGGCTGGAAAACCCCAACACCACAAAACCGCTCTGGATGTACAATATTAATACACACATCGGGTTGCCCTACCAATTCTCGCTGGATGCCAACTGGTTTCACATGTTTAAGGGCAATTTTCAGATCTACTCGTTCGGCCAGCCGATGGATTATTGGCAGGTGGATTTGTCGCGAAAATTCCTGAAAGAAAAACTGCAACTGACAGCCGAAGTGACACAAATGACAGCCCAGTTTGTAAAATTCAGCGTACCGAATGCCGACACCGACTTTATAAGCCGAACGGATGGTGTAACCTTTTGGCTGAAAGC
>CALMZF010000377.1 GCA_937870645.1 uncultured Paludibacter sp.
AATAAAAACAGCGTGGATACCTGGGTATCGCCTGAGTTATTTCACATGGACATGAATGCCGGTGCTCCGCCCGATATGTTTGCCATCAAGGGGCAGAACTGGGAACTGCCAACCTACGATTGGGAGGCGATGAAAAGAACCGGATTTGGTTGGTGGAAAAAACGCTTTGAGCAAATGTCAAACTACTTTGATACGTTCCGCATCGATCATATTCTGGGATTTTTCCGCATCTGGGAAATACCCACCAACCAGCTTGAAGGTATTATGGGACATCTCAATCCTTCTACACCTATTTATATCAATGAATTTGGAGAAAAAGGTATCTGGTTTGATTATAACCGTTTCTGCAAACCTTACATCACTGACCAGATACTATGGGATTTCTTTGGCGAGGAATCTGCCTGGGTGAAAGCCAACTGTTTACAGATAGAAGACGGCTGGGTACTACGGTTAAAACCTGAGTTTCAGAGCCAGACCTATGTGGACGAACTCTTCAATGAAGGAAAAATCTCCGAACGGGTTAAATGGGGACTGTTTGATCTGATATCCAATGTGTTGTTATTCGAAGTGAAAGGTTCAAACGGGCAGCAGTTTTATCCGCGGTACGGAATGCACAGCCTGCGTTCTTACATTGAACTCGACGATCATACCAAAAAAGGGCTGGATGAACTTTATATTCATTATTTTTACCATCGTCAGGATGAAAACTGGTATCACTCAGGCATGGAAAAACTCCCGGCACTCAAACGCTCCACCAATATGCTTATCTGTGGAGAGGATCTGGGTATGATGACACCGTGCGTAACGGCTGTGATGAAAGAATTGGGCATACTTAGTCTGGAAGTGCAGCGTGCACCGAAAAGCAATAAAATAGAGTTTTTTCATCCTAATGATGCTCCGTATTTGTCAGTGGTTACTCCATCGACCCACGATATGAGTACCGTACGTGGCTGGTGGGAAGAAGATCGCTCGGTAACACAAAAATTTTTCAACACCCAACTCGGACACTGGGGCGAGGCTCCATACTTCTGCGAATGGTGGATAAGCCGCGATATAATATTGCAGCATCTTTATTCTCCGGCTATGTGGGCAATTTTCCAAATGCAGGATTTGTTGGGTATTTCTCCCAAACTGAGACGTGAAAATCCGCACGAAGAACGCATCAACATTCCTTCCAACTCCATGAGCAGCTGGCGCTACCGCTTGCATCTGAATATGGAAGACCTCTTGCAGGAAGATGAATTTAATAATGAACTGAGAAATTTCATCGTGCAATCAGGAAGATAAATTCAACGTACTATAAACAAACTAATCCCATTTACGATATGAACGTGAAGGGGATTACTGTTTTTTAATAGTGGTTTGAGATAAAAGGAAACTGTATTTTACTGCTGCATGAGTGCTTTTAAGCTGCTAAACAAGATTGTTTTTTCAGTCATCGTTCCTTTGTACTATGTATGGCTTCTGCCTAAGCCGCTGTTTAATGTAAAGCTCAGCTTTCCATATTCTTTTTCAATATGGAAGTCTGGAGACTTCCTTTTAGCACGATGAAGTTTGGAAACTTCGCCGAACAACTTCGCCAACCCATACTCAACAGAGTGTGATTGCAAATCACACCCAACAAGTGCTATTCTTTGCTCATTTGCCTGACATATCCGGGAGGACGGGGTAAGCTTGTCCGTAACTCATGGCAGA
Organism: uncultured Paludibacter sp.; assembly: GCA_937870645.1. Classification (GTDB taxonomy): domain Bacteria; phylum Bacteroidota; class Bacteroidia; order Bacteroidales; family Paludibacteraceae; genus UPXZ01. Next base: position 1,696 of record CALMZF010000377.1, read on the forward strand.
AAAACAAACCAATATAAATGTGAATATTGTTTTTTTTATTGTTGATACTAAAAATAGCGAGGTGCAGATAAGTTATCTCTGTATAACTTACCCGATTCTTAAATTATGATATTCTATTCCGGCTCTCCTACAGGTACAGTAATTGTAGTAGGTCTTCTATACTCATTTCTATATACACCATTTATTTCTTTACCAATACTTATTTCTTTTATTTTCGCGTTTTTATAAAAATTATAGAATTTTGGCTCCCAATAATCTTCATAGTCTCCATACAAATTTACAGCATCCTTATAACTCAATGGAGTAGAGTCGTCTATATATATATATATATAATAGATATAATCATTTACTCCTTCAATATAATTTACATCTAAGCGAATTTTATCAACTTTACCTAATAAATTTTTATTCACAACATACGGACTATGATTTGTACATAAATATTTACAAGAATTTAACTGAAGTTCACTCTGATCAGCCCAAAAACCAATTGTTTTTCCGATGTATGCCGCAGCATTGTCCTGATAGTTTTTTTCGATATACCGCAAAGGGTCGCTACCGCAGTTTAACAACGTTGTGTAGGTTTGTCCGTAATTTATAGCGTACAAACAAACTAATATAAATGTGAATATTGTTTTTTTCATTGTTTTTTTATTATTAATTTATTTACATTGCATTAATTCAAATTTTCCGGTTGCTTCGTTTTTCTGTAAATATTGCACAGTAAAACCGCTATCGGAAGCCGTTTTTTTAGAAAAACTCACACCCATATCGTATTTTGCCAGCAGATAGGCAATGGTATATTCCCATGCACATGTTTCTCCTAATTTAGCAAAATTCTTCTGTGCGTTATCCCAGTTATCATAAAATTCTGTTTTTTTTGTAAAACTATTTGTAGCAGGATCAATGGTCATAGAACTGCCGTATGTATTCCAGAAGGTTGTAAGTTTGACTCTGTCTGTTACTTCAAGTGCATAAACTGTGCCATTGCTTGTAAGTGTGTAAAGCGTGCGGTAATTATAGTAATCAAAAGCTGTACCCAGTAAAGTATGTAAATCTTTAGGAGAAGGAGGATATGGACCAGGATGGTTATGAAGATTTGCAATGGTTATTATACCTACAGCTATTTTTACATCTTTTTCGTTACCTGTTAGGATGCGTGTTGTATAATTTAAGCCATTGTTGTAATTCCAATCAATCGAATACTCATTATTGGGGTCGTTTCTTATTTTATTTAAGTAATCTTGAAATGATGGCTGTGTAAGGTCTCCTTCTAACATACCATTATAATTTGAAAAATTTTGGTAATTTGAAGCAAACGCATTTTTAATTAATGTCAAGGCATCATTACAATTTGTTTTAACATCTTCACTCTTAGGTTTCTTTTCGGGTAAATCTCCTTTTCTTGAAGTTGTAGTTACTGTTCCTGTACTTCCGGCATGATCGGTGTCGCCAGTATCGGCTCCGGTGTCGTAATATCCACCGGCATCTGAGCTACCTCCAGTCGTGTCCCCATCTGAATATACATATATTGTATTACAATCTTCATGGTAACTCACCAATCCCCCACACTCCACCTTGTAGAAATAACAAACCTCTATCACTTCAACGGGGACTGCTGCACTTTTTTTCATTGTAGTGTGATAAGAACTGTTTTGGCATTGTAACTTCAGTTTTCCTGTTACTTTTCCATTTGAGTAACGCCATCCATTAACAAAACTATTATCAGAAAGAGAGTAAAACAATACTAACCCTTCCAGTTTACTGTCACGATGAAGGTAAGTGTTAGTTCCAAAATCCTTTTTGAATTTCAATAAATAGTCTAAAGAAGGAATTATCGCCATCTTAAATCCATACGTCTTTCCAGTTTTCAGATTTTGCATAATTACCAATTTAAGTATTTGCTTAGTTAATGTATCATTTGTCTCAACAGGTCGTTTTCCATCTGATTTTGCGATAATAACACTTCCGTTTGAATACTCCAAGGGCAATTCTACTACTGTACAAAGCGTATCACAGCTAAGTTCAGCTTTTCCCCAATTAAAATATGGTTGGATTTGATTATCAATTCCCTCTCCTTTTATTTTTTTCAATGATTTGATACCTGTAGAAATTTGTGTTTCATACCATAGTTTTGCATCCTGTATAGAGAATTGATATGATTTATTTACCTCGTCAAGATATTTTTCTTGCGTGCACGACCAAAATGAGAATGGTAAAATGAATAAAATAAACTTTAGATAATTTTTCATACAGATTATAATTAAGTTTTACTTAAACGCTATTAATTATACAAATATTTTTTTAAGTTCATAATTGTTTTTTTTGATTGGGGGCTTAATAGCGAAATATTCGATAAGTTTTTCCAGCATAACTATGCAGTAGCGCTGCATTCGTACGAATACTTTCATGCTGCAAAACAAGATTTTTTCATATCATCTTTCACACGCGATTATTGCGCGGGAACGATGGATTTTATTCGCCGTTTTCGTACATCTAAGTTATTAAAAAGAAGTTAATTTCCAAATTTTCCTAAAAATTATTTGTAGAGCTGAAAGAAAATGCCGAATAAAAGATAGTTGAACGGAACCTATTGCTATAATATATCAACCATTAGTTTCCTTGTGTAACTTTACTCCTCCTAACCGGCATTTTACCGGACAGAATATCCGTAAATGTTACGACGAATGTCGGGGTGATAGTTTTTTTGCCAGGTATTCATTAAAAAGAATTCCTGCAACTATCAGCATTAATCCTACGACCGTTGTGAAATATATTTTTTCTCCCAAAATAAAATGAATGAAGAACAACGAGAGGAAAGGGGAGAGGTAGCACAATTGGTTTATTAATACCGAATTCCCGGTTTTACGCAGTGCCAGGCCAAAGAATATGAATGGAACAGCCATTTCGAAAAGTCCTGAATAAATGCTGGCAATCATGCCTTTAGCTGAGTTAAGATTTATTTCGAAAAACAAGGTACCCGCCGAGAGGTAGATTAGTCCGAAAAGAAAACTCCCAAATAAATTAACGGTATTATCTGTTTGGGGATTTTTTTTGTTCAAAATCCAGAAACTTGCCCAGATAAATGCACTGAAAAAGGCTAATAAAATCCCTGTAAACGAAATATCTTCGCCCGCCAAACTTACCGGTCCCAACGATATAAGCACGACGCCGGCAAATGAAACAGCCATTCCGATGAATTTTATTCCGGGAATATGTTGCCGCGTAAAAACAGCCAGCATAATGGTAAGCAGAATAGGCCAGAAGTAGTTGATGGGCTGAGCAATTTGCGCCGGAAGCAGCTCGTAGGATTTGAAAAGTACCAGGTAATAAAAAGCAGGGTTGAGAAATCCGCTCAGCGCATAGGTGAGCCAGTTTTTTACGGTAAGCTTTTTCAGCAGATGCCAGTTGGATTGCAGGGTGATAACTGCAGCGAAAACCACCAATGCAGTGGCCGTAGCTACAAGCAGCAATTCGTAGTAGGTGAATTCCTGCAAGGCTGTTTTGAAAGCCGTTGCTACAGTTGACCAGCTGAGAACGGTTATTGCTACGAAAAGAATTGCTTTGTTGGTGTCTTTCATATTTATCTGCCCCCTAACCCCCTAAAGGGGGAATTTTCGTGGTATGATTAAAAAATGAGGTTTTAGAAATTTTGTTATTGAAATACTTTTTAATGAACTTTTTTTAACTGAACGAATACTCACCATTGCAACAAATTCCCCCTTTAGGGGGTTAGGGGGCCTGGTTAGGGGGCCTGGCTTGTTTTTTTCCTATTTTAAATTCCCTTTATTAAACACGCTTTCGGGGATGTTGACATCCAGTTGTACCGAAGTGATGGTCATACGCGTTCCTTTGCCGTCTTTGAGCATGTCCTTGTACACAAACACTTTCGGATACCAGCGGTTTTGCACTTTTTCGATGTTGGAGAAGGAGATTTGTTTGAGCATTTTTCCGCTTTTAGCAAACAGCTGCGCCTGAAGTAAAACCAGTCGTTCCTGGTCAACCCATACTTTTTGCGAATAATAATTGATGTCGGCGACGATGGCTGTAAGAGTCAACACCCAGCATTTCCGGCCGTCGATGGTTTCTTCGCCGGTAACTTCAGCTTTGTACTGTTCGGTCATTTTCTTGTCGGTCATCATATCCTCGTACGACATGTCGCTGCCCATCACCGACTGGCGCAGCATGTGACCCGAAATCTGAATGGTACGGTCGGTCGAGGGTGAATAAATCCAGAGCTGATTGTTCAGCTTCAACATTTTGGTCCCTTTCTCACGTGCCGGAGCCAGATATTCGGTAAAAGATTTTTTATCGCCTACCGTCCACGATTTCATTTCCATCGTACGCGTAGCACGGGCAGTGTTGATTTCCATTTTGGCCGTCAAAATCTGCGATTTGGCTGTCATGTTTTTGTCCACATTATCCAGAATAGCTGTTGCATCAGGCGTTTTCTGAGCATGCAGGCTGAAAAAACCAATAAGAAAAAACAAGTTGAAAAATAGGTGTTTCATAGTTTTTGAGTTATATGCCCCCTAAATCCCGACCTCACCCCAGCCCTCTCCAAAGGAGAGGGAGTAAGAAAGGAGAGGGAGAAAGAAAGAAGGGGACTCTTGGTGAGTGCTAAATTCAAGATATTGTTCAAGATATTTTCTTTGTGTAAAATATAATTTAAGATGATTATCCGCTAAGCGACCTAAAGTGTTTATTGTATCGATGCCTGAAAGGCATATTTATTTCAGCCCAATGGCAACGCCTTGGGTTAATAAATTGAAAGATCATAACGACGCCCTGTAAGGGCAGTTTAATATATAAGTTGGGCTTTCAGCCCGCTATATCTTGGTTTTATCATTTACCCCACCCGTTGGGTGGGGTTGAAATAAGTTGGGCTTTCAGCCCGAAATACAAGATTAGGTCACTATGCGGATAACCATATAATTTAATGTTCAACATATGTTCAACATAGTTTGATATAACATTTCTTTAAGTCCCCCTTCGGGGGATTTAGGGGGCTTTTAGGACTTTTCTAGCTCTCCAACTCCTTAAACAAATTGGCCGTTTGCCGTTTGTAAATGCCTATTCCGGCCAGCATGGCACCAATCACCGTGGAAAGTATGCCCGGAATAAATCCAATGTAATACGAGGCTGCTGTAATGCGTGCCCGGAGAACGGTTGGCATCAGGATGGTGGAATCTTTCATCATTTCGCCAACGTTGAAACCATATTTCTGTAGCAGCCACGAGAGAAAAAGTCCAAGAATTACGCCAAAAATTGTCCCAATGACCCCGATGAGAAATGCTTCGGCAATCATGGTTCGGTAAATTTCATTTTTACTTTCGCCGATGGCCAATCGCAGACCAAACTCCCCGTAGCGCCGCAATCCGCCTATCAGCCCGGCATTCCACAACACAATAGACATGGCAATGATAAAAATAAGCAGGATGATGCCCTGAATATTTTCGGAGTAAGCAACAATGTAGCCCATTCCGTTCATGTCACAGAGCGGAAGCATAACCGGAGCAAACTCATCATTGGTATCCTCACCCGCATTGAATGCTTTGGCTATGGTAGTAGCCGTTTGGTTGTTGTAATACTGGTTTTTGAAAAAGCCCAGGATTTCGCCGGCAGCGTTTTCCATGTTCAGGGCAGCTTGCACATCTGCTATGTCGGCTATAATGGTACCTCGGTCCAGATAGGGAATGCCGAATTTCAGGGTTCCGCTGATGCGGAAATTATACATGGACATTTCGCCATACATACTGCCTGAAATCAGGGTAACTTCATCGCCAATTTTCAGTTTCATTTTCCGAAAGAGTTCATCACTGACCATAATTTCCCCTTTTGTCACCGGAAACTTGCCGCTCACCAGGTTTGAGCTTAGATTCATTCTGTCAATTTCACGGGTAGAATTCAGCATGTCAATCCCAATGCCTGCTACATTGCCCTGAGCACGGGTTTCGCCGTTTTGATCGGGTGCATCGAGCATACCGCCAAACTGAATGCGTTCCGTCCCGTCGATAGCGGGAAAGCGGGTTTGCAAGCTCTTTTTCAGCGTATCCACGTTCATTATTGCCAGATCGATGGGGAGTTGCGACATGTTTTTGCTGTAAGCGCGCGTCATCACTTTCACGTGTCCGGTGGTGAAATTGGCCGTGGTTTCTATGCTGTCGCCCAGGGCGCCGGTCATGTACGATTGGAGCAACACCGTAATCATCACCCCCATCATCACTACAATGACGGGCAGCAAACTGCGGCTTCGGTCGCGGATAAGTCCTTTAAATAAAAATTTCAACATAATATTGCGTTGAATGTGAAACGTTTGACTTCTGTTTAGTTACAACACTTTTCCCCGGATAGCTTCCGTTGGATTCATACGTGCTATTTTGCGTGCTGGCAGATAACTTACGATAGCTGTAATGATGAAAATGAAGAGGATGGTTCCGATAATGAGTTTCGGTGTGAACAGCGGATACATTTTATCCGGTATCGGCAATCCGAAATTGCTCACATCCATCGGCATGGCTATTCCATTGGCAGCAAAATAAATGAAAAACGGCAGTCCGTACACAAAACCCAGCCCGATAGCCAGCAGTGCATTCATCGTCCCTTCGAGGGTGAAGAAATTCTGCACCTGGCGCGGCGTCATTCCCAACGCCACATACGTACCTATCTCGCGCTGGCGACGGAAAATGGACAATGTTTGTGTGTCGAAAATGGCTATTAATGCCAAAAAAAGAAATATGAAGTAAAAAATGCTCATACCTACCGATTTAGCATTTACAAGCGCAATAGTCTGTTTGGTGAGTTCGGTTTTGTTCCTAAATTTCCAGTCCGGGATATTTTCCACAGGTAGTTCTGTATCTTTTATCAGAATAGTGGCTTTGCCGGGTTGTGACATCATGTTTTGCATTTTTTCAAGCGGCAGCCAGATTATTCCGTTGTCGGTAGTCGGTATGGTGGTTTTGAAAACTGTGGCAATTCGAACATCAACAGCTTCAAATGTGCCGTTGGCATCGCGCCAGCGCAGAGTGACAAGGTCGTTTTCCTTCAAACCGGTCTGACTGGCCATGTGAGCGCCAATGATCACAGGGATTTCGGTGCTGTCGGCTTTCATGTTTTCGGTAGGCAACGCCAGCAGCTGCTGATCTGCACGGATACCTTTCATCAGTACGGAAGTCATACGGCCATCGGGATAGATGCTCCCTGAAGCGATTAACACCGGTTCAATCTTATGTGAATTATAATCATTCATCAATGATTGAGGAATAACGGCGGCACTCGAATCGAGCGAGAACGGATCATACGGATCGTACTTTCCGCTCCAGTATTGTCCACCGGCAATTTCCCAGGCTACCGAGTCGGTCACCGCCTGCTTGCTCCATCCTTCCAGCAAACCCTGCATGAAAATAATCAGTACAAAGGATATGGAAAGCACAAAAACATTCAGCCAGGTTTTCAGACCATTACCCAGCAGACTTTTTATGGCAGTTTTGGCAAGTATCATAAAGCCCCTCCTAAGTTGGTATCACTTGCATAGGTGTTTGTTAAAGGGATATTTAAGTCCCCCATGGGGGATTTAGGGGGCTTTGTTGTGTCATCCACTACCTTGCCGTCCTCCAGCCGGATGATGCGTCTAAGATATCCGATCACTTTCTCATCGTGAGTGGCAAAAATAAAACTGGTTTTCAGTTCCCGGTTCAGTTTTACCATGGTTTGGAGTACGTTGTGTGAATTTTCGGAGTCCAGATTGGCCGTGGGTTCATCAGCCAGCACCAGCGACGGCCGTTTAACCATGGCGCGGGCTATGGCTACCCGCTGACATTCTCCACCTGAAAGCTGCGACGGGCGTGAACGGATTTTATCCGATAAGCCCACCCATTCCAAGGTTTCCAGTATTCGTTTTTTTCTCTCGTCGGCGCCAATATCCAGCAGCAACAGCGGAAATTCGACATTTTCGTACACGGTGTACACAGGCAGCAGGTTGTAATTCTGAAAGATAAATCCCAGTTTTTCTTTCCGGAGCTGTGCGGCCTGTTTTTGCGTGAGATTACTGATGGAGTGGCTCAGCACAATCACATCGCCATCAGAAGGTACATCCAGCGAACCGATAATGTTGAGCAGAGTGGTTTTCCCGGAACCGCTCGGACCCACCAATCCGGCAAATTCGCCTTCGGTGAAGGTCAGATTAATGCCTTTCAATGCGGTGAAAAAGTCATTTCCGATAGGGAAATTTTTTACCAGATTTTTTATTTCGACAATAGAATCTTCCCCAACCTCAATAGTGGAAGGGAGAACTCCGTTATTCAACTTTTTGTTGGTATTCATAAACGTAAATTTATATTTCGTTAAAAATATTCCTGTATAAATTGGCCTGTTCCCCTCCTTCGGAGGGGTTAGGGGAGGCTAAAAATTGTAACTCACCATCACCTGCACACCTTTTCCTGCAAACAGATTTTTTCCCTGCAAAACCGTATTTAATGGTAAACTGATCTCCGGATTCCAGAATGCCATGAGGTAAAAACTCAGGTTGTCGTACGTACGGCTCCAGCTCAGGTAGTTGAACCACAGATTATAACTGCCGCCGGTGTAAAAAATCACAGCACTCAGGTTATCGAGCATGCTTACAGGGTAAGTTATCATACTCCCGAGGAGATTGATACCGGTTCCATTAACCAAAAAATCATTTCCGGAGTGATACCTGAAATATTCGAGCGTAAGACCAATTCCACTGCCAATGTTCAACGTATAATCTGCTCCCACATTCCAGGCATCCTGATAAAGCGGCAGATTGTAATCGTTTTTTTGCAGTTGTGTGATGCTGGATTCGAACCAGATGCCGGGTCCGACATCCCATTTACCATCCAACCCGATGCGGTTCTCCTGTAACGATTTTCCAGTCACCGGCAGTTCCACTGATCGGAAATTTGTGCTCAGCGCTATTTCACCCTGCAGCAAAGGCACTTCAAGTCTTCCACCCACTTCGGGTTTCCACTGTTTAGAACCCAGGTATTCCCATCCTTTTGGTTTTTTATTTCCGGCTAAAGTCCATAACCAGATATTGGAGTTATTCTTAAAAAAATATTTTCCAAGTATGCCATATACACCGTTAGTCAGTCGCAGCGGGTCGCGCACATCCATCTGGTCGAACCACATGAGAGGCCTGAACATTTTAGCTGTACCAAAATTGATTTTCTGCAAACCGGCGCGTACTTCCCAGTGGTCAGTGGAATACCTCAACCACACCCGGTAAGGACTTATTTCACCATTTTTCGAAGAATAATCAAGGCTGGTGAAGTTTAGTGCACCATTGAGATGAAGTGATGCCTCGAAATCCAGTTTTGAATGTTTACCGATATCAAAATTACCAAGTAATTTGGGAACAAAACGTTCACCCGCTTGCCAGATCAGTGGATTTGAAAAACGGGTAACTTCCCAGACGGTAGCCTGACCACTGAAGGTAACAGCATGCGTAACCTCAGTGGAGTCATTTACTTCCTGAGCCTGCACGGCTTCAAGCCCTGGAAGCATCATCAGAAGGAAAAAAGTTTTCAAAAAAGCCCTCATGTTTTTTTCTGGCTATATACTTTTACTTACCTGAGGTAAAGGCTGTAAAGCTACAAAAGATTGTTAATAAATCAAATAATTGAGGATGTTTCTTTACAGAGAAACCGACAAATTCAAAAAAAACCAATTCATTTTTAGATACTACAAAAAAATAACTACATTTGCTTATTCTATTAACAAAGAACAAAAAAATATCCGGCTTATAACCCGGATATTCTCAAAAAAAATAATAAATCGAATTTTTATTTCCTGTAAATAATATGAAAAAGGAATATACATTCAACGAACTTCTGCACAAAGCTGCATCTTATTGTTCCATTTCCGAACATTGCATTTCAGACGTAAATGACAAACTGAAAGCCTGGCAGGTAGATGAGGCAGATCGTAAGAAAATTATCGACCAGTTGTGTGAGGATGATTTTATCAACGAAAAACGATTTTGCAAAGCTTTTGTACGCGATAAATTCCATCTGAATAAATGGGGGAAAATAAAAATCTCGATGGCTTTGCGCGAAAAAGGGCTGAGCAATGAACTCATAACTGCAGCATTGAAAGTGATTGACGAGGGAGAATATGAGGAATTGCTGGCTTCATTGCTGAAGTCAAAACAGAATACAATTAAATACGAGTTTGAATACGAAAAACAGGGAAAGCTCTATCAATTTGCCCAAAGCCGTGGTTTCGAAAATCAGGTGATTGAACGGGTATTAAGACTTATTTAGACAGATGCAAATGATATAACATTACGTTGGTCTGTCTCTGAAAAAATATTGAACTTTTAATGATCATAAAAAAAACGGCTGGAAATCTGAATACAGATTTTTAGCCGTTATTTTTTTAAGAATGCTGAAACTTTGTTCAGGATTCTAAAATTTGCTTCAAATGACTTATTTCGAAGCTGTGATAGAAACTTTGCGGAATTCTTTCAGCAATTTTTCCAGTTCCAATGAAGCTTTGCGGGCACGTGCACCAGCGGCTTTGTTGTTTTTTTCTACTTGCAAACCTGCGTTTTCAGCGAAAGCATCAATTTGTTCTTGAATTTTGGCTACCAATTCTTTCATAAGACTTTTGTATTTAAGTTTATTAAAATAAATCTATCGCAAAAATACAATCTTTTATCTTTATTCCAACACTTTTTACAAAAAACACGTTAATTTTTTCGTAAAAAATGCATTTTTTTTGGGGTTGCAGGTGTTTTTGGTCTTTTTTGGAGCTGAAACTTCCGTTGTTAGCGGTTTCGCAACAGTTTTGACACATTATTATCACCACAAGAGAAAGAAGACAATAGACAAAATCAGTTACTAGATACAAGTTACAAGTTACAAGAAAACATAAATCAGTAATCAGTAAACGAAAACCAGTTTCAAGTTAATTCGTCTCAATTCGTGTAATTCGTTAAAAAACAGTTCAACATTCCACACTACACGTATCAACTATCTCTCCTATCGGCCATAAGTAAAAACAATTCATACACCCTGGGGTTTCCGGGTGTTACTTCCCTGTGTAGGGTGTTGTAAGTTTTAGTCATAAGAACGGTAAATCCGGCCTGGTGGAAAATGTCGGCCAGTTGGTCGGTATCAAACCCCCGGTGAGGCACGGCTTCGAAGTGATGGAAGGAGCCATCCTCGCTGCGCAAATCACCCACCACCACGCGGGCACCGGGTTTAGTGATGGTGTGCAGGTGTTGCAGGGTTGCGGCTATGTCAGTAATGTGATGAAAGGCCATGTTGGAAAATACCAGATCGATATCAGGCTGAGTGTAAGCAGTCACTTCGCCGTGCACAATCTCCACATTGGGTAGCTCGTCGGTTTTTTGCTTCAGAATGGCGAGCATGGCTTCCGACGTATCTTCAAAAACACAGGATTTGAGCATCGGTAAAAGCTGCAGCCCAACCAATCCCGTTCCGGCTCCAATTTCGAGGGCTTTCCAGTGGGGTTGCAGATCAACGTGTTTCAGCAGTTCAGCGGCAAATTTATCGGACATTTTGATCTTGTCGGGTTGATCCCATCCGGCAGCTTTGTGGGCAAATGTATCTGTCATATTATTTTAGAATTACTTTTTAGATGGTTTTTTATCATTATCACAATAAACTATATTGAGGAGAGAAAAGTTCAACTAATATCCGCAAATTTTCACATTAAGCAAAATGAATAAATATAGTATATTTGTAGGTTTTTAGAACCAGGACTATTAGAACCAAGAGTCAAGAAAATAGAACCAAGAATCAAATGTCTTCTAGTCCACTTGTCAACTGCATCTTACTTGTTTTACTTTATAAACTTTTTAACTTGACAAACTTTACAAACTTGATAAACTTACTAACTTGATAAACTATCCAACAATGAAATCAACTTTAAAAACAATTCTTATGGCAATTGCACTGACAGCCGCTGTGTCGGCTTGTGATACGAAGAAGGAAGATGCTCCGCTTATCGAAAAGCAGGTACCGGTCATCGAAAACGGGCGGATGACACCCGAAATTCTCTGGTCTTTTGGTCGCGTGGGCAATGTGGAAGTTTCGCCCGACGAAACCAAAATTCTTTACAGTGTGTCGTATTACAGTGTGGAACAGAACAAAAGCAACTCGGAACTATTCGTGATGAATACGGATGGTTCAGGGAAAAAGCAAATCACTAAAACAGCCAACAAGGAAATCGCGGCCAAATGGATGAGCGACAGCAAACACATCGCCTTTCTGAGTAACGAAAGCGGCAGTATGCAGCTGTGGACGATGAAAGACGATGGTACCGCCCGTACCCGTCTCACCGACCGTGAAGGGGATATCAGTGATTTCAGCTTCTCGCCCGATGAACGAAAAGTGCTGCTGGTAGCCGATGTGAAATACGGAAAGCGTACCGCGGATATTCATCCCGATTTGCCTAAGGCCAGTGGTGTTATCGTCAACGATCTGATGTACAAGCACTGGGATGAATGGGTGCAGACTGTTCCTCATCCCTTTGTAGCAGATATCGAAGGTGGAAAACTGACGAACGAAAGAGATATATTGAAAGATGAACCGTACGAAAGTCCGATGAAACCGTTTGGCGGCATCGAACAACTGGCCTGGAGCCCCGACGGAAAAACAATAGCTTATACCTGCCGGAAGAAAACCGGTAGGGAATACGCGCTTTCCACCAACTCGGACATTTATTTCTATGATCTGGAAACCGGAAAATCGGTCAACAAAACCGAAGGCATGATGGGCTATGACCAAAACCCCGTGTTTTCGCCCGATGGCAAATGGCTGGCCTGGGAGAGTATGGAACACGACGGATACGAATCGGACAAGAGTCGCCTTTTCGTAATGGATGTAAAAACCAGTGAGAAGAAAGATCTCAGCGCTGCCTTTGACCAGAACAGCAACGGACTGAAATGGTCGGTTGACGGTCAATCCATCTACTTTATCAGTTGCTATCACGCAGTAACGCAGATATACAAGGCTGACCTGAAAGAGGATAAAATAATGCCTGTTACAAAGGGTGTGCATGATTACGGAACGGTGATACCAATGAAAAATCAACTGATCGGGGTTAAACAATCGATGAGCAAACCCGATGAAATATATGCCATCAACGCTTCAACCGGTGAAGAAAAAGAACTCTCGTTTGAGAATAAGGATATACTCGACAAACTGGAAATGGGAAAAGTGGAGGAACGCTGGATTACCACCACCGACAATAAGCAGATGCACACATGGGTAATTTATCCGCCTCATTTCGACCCGGCAAAGAAATATCCGACCCTGCTGTTCTGTGAAGGAGGTCCGCAAAGTACGGTAAGTCAGTTCTGGTCGTACCGCTGGAATTTTCAAATCATGGCTGCTAACGATTATATTATTGTTGCCCCCAATCGTCGCGGTTTACCCGGATTTGGTTACGAATGGCTCAAACAAATCAGTGGCGATTACGGCGGACAAAATATGAAAGATTACCTCTCTGCCATCGATGCAGTGGCTAAGGAACCGTTTGTGGATAAAGATAAACTGGGTTGTGTGGGTGCAAGTTACGGTGGTTTTTCGGTGTACTGGCTTGCCGGTCATCACCAAAAACGCTTCAAAGCATTCATTGCTCACGATGGCATGTTCAACCTGCCGCAGCAATACCTGGAAACGGAAGAGAAATGGTTCGTCAACTGGGACCTCGGTGGTGCTTACTGGGAAAAGCACAATGCCATAGCCCAACGTTCCTATGCCAATTCACCACATCTTTTTGTGGACAAATGGGATACGCCGATTTTGATTATCCACGGAGAAAAAGATTATCGCATTCTGGCCTCACAGGGTATGGCCGCTTTTGATGCCGCTGTGCTGCGGGGCGTACCTGCCGAAATGCTGATTTATCCCGATGAAAACCACTGGGTACTAAAACCCCAAAACGGCATCCTCTGGCAACGTACATACTTCGGCTGGCTGGATAAGTGGCTGAAATAGGGAAGCCCCCCAGCCCCCTAAAGGGGGAGAGGAAGAGTTATTGGCTATTAAGTTATTTGTTCCAAAAATAAGTGCGGGACATTTATTGAGTTATTTGTTCTGACATTTGTTTTCTGATTACTCATTAAATTCTTTGTACATTATTGAACCTCCGACCCTGTCCCGAACTAGTTTCGGGCGGGAGCAGGGGGTTTGATTATTTATTAATTAATGTTAAACTGTGAATTAGTCTGCAACGTTTTGAAGGTATTAATCATCATATAATAAACAGGGAATGGATCTGATGGACGAACAACGTTTAATTGCCGGATGTAAACGTGGCGAACAGTGGGCAAGGAGGGAGGTTTATGAGAAATATGCCTCTGCAATGTTATCCCTGTGCGTGCGGTATGTGGCCGATTACGAGGCTGCGCGCGACGTGTTGCAGGATGGATTTGTGAAGTTGTTTACACGGGCTGAGCAGTACGATGGAACGGGAAATTTCGGAGGATGGATCCGGCAGATTTTTGTAAATACAGCGCTGGAGTATCTGAGGAGACAAAACAGACTGGAAACAGATGCGATATCAGAAGACTTGAAAGAAAGGAACGATAACCGGAATTTCTCACCCGGTAAGCTCACTGCCGATGATCTGATGGAATGTGTAGCGGAATTGCCGGAGAAACTCAGAACTGTTTTTAACCTCTACGCCATCGAAGGATTTAGTCACAGCGAAATAGCAGCGATGACCGGAATTCAGGAAAGTACGTCGAGATCGCAGTTCTTACGGGCACGACAGCTATTGCAACAGAAAGTATCCCTATTAATGAAAAATGACCATGCAGGAAAAAAATAAACATACCAACGAACCAGACGCTTTCAGTCAATGGGCCAGGCAGCAACTGGAAAATCATGAGTTGCCGGTGGATGAAAGTCTGTGGCAGGGCATTGAACAGAAACTTGCTCCTGCTCCCAAAAGACGTATTCCCGTGTGGTACTGGCTGGCAGGTGGTGTAGCTGCCGTGGTGGCTTTGATGCTGCTGATACGTCCGTATTATACTACTCAGACAACTAAAGATATAGCTCAAACAACCCTTTCACGTGAACCTGTAACTAAATCCGCAGCAGTATCGTCCGAAAATCCGGCAAGACTATCGGGCGTACCTGCGGAGGATGACATCCTGCATCCGGCAGCTCAGGCAGATGCAAGTGGCTCTGCCGGGCTGTTAAATTCGCAGAAAGTCCAACTGACACGCCAGTCAACACCGGTGAAAACCTCTCAGACTGTAAGCAATCAAAAGAATACACTCATAGCTTCTGCTTCAACTTTTTCAACGAAATCTGCTTCTACATCAACTTCAATTAACACGATAATTGATAACAAACGAACTGAAACCACCGAAAAGGAGATAGCAGCAGTTGCCGGTGAAACACCAAAAAAATCGGAAGTTAAACCAGCTGTAACCGATAAACAGCAAATCAGTTCGTTACCCGACTTGTCGGATTATCCCGAAGCACCTTCCGATGAACCCATAGCGAATAAAAAGAAACAACACTTGCTGCTGGCAGCTAATGTGGGAGCCGGAAACGGACTGAGTTCCATCGGCGGCGGATTGTTTTTTGAGTCGGGAGCGATGAGCGATGCTGCACTGGTCAACAGCACCAGTGTAAGAGCCGAATATGCAGCCGATATAAAAGAAGCGGATTATTTCAATGAAGTTCAGCATCTGCCACCCGTTTCATTCGGGCTGATGGCTGAATTGCCGCTGAGTAAAAGCTGGAGTGTGGAGAGCGGACTGGTATACACGTATCTGGAAAGCCGGTTTACCCGCACTGCCAATCCCACTGGTACCGGTCATCTCAAACTGCATTACCTGGGACTTCCCCTGTATCTGAAAGCAAAACTATGGCACGACCCTACCTGGAGCATTTATCTCAATGCCGGACCAATGATCGAAAAAGGCTTGCAATCGGTGTATTCGCAGGATATTGATTACACCTGGTCGATTACCCACACCGATGTACATTCCCGTATCGAAGGGTTGCAGTGGTCGCTCAATGGAGGATTGGGAGTGAATTATAAAATACAGAAAGCCCTGAGTGTGTTTTTTGAACCAAAACTGACATACTACCTGGATAATAACCAGCCCATGAGTGCCCGAACGGAGCAGCCGCTGGTATTCGGGGTAAACGGAGGAGTGCAGATTGAGTTATAAAACTAATTTGAAAATGTGTCAATTTGAAAATTTGAAAATGGGATGATTTGAAGATGAGGTAATTTGAAAATGAGGCAATTTGAAAATTTGAAGATGGGGTAATTTGAAGATAAGATAATTTGAAGATGGGGTAATTTGATAATTTGAAAATAGGATGATTTGAAGATTTGAAGATGGGGTAATTTCAGAAAAACATAACAATCTATATAAAACATTATGAACAAAAAAGTATTTATTATTGCTTCGGTCCTGTTGATTTGGGTGATTGCTATCCACGCACAGACCTACGATCAGTACAGTTATCCGGTGTACAAAAAAGGGTATATTTCACTGAAAAACGGCGATGTACTGAAAGGCAAATACCTGTATTCTGTGGATTTGAAAAAAATAAAGTTGATTACCGCCACCGAAACCAAAATACTTGAAACGGATGACGTGGCCCGTATTACAAAGAAAAACCCCTTCGAATTGGCCGATACAAGCAATGGATTTATACCTTCCACTTACAAGCCGTCACGTATATTCAATATTACCGAGTTGGGATTTCTCATCGGTAATCAGGATAACACCAACAAATCGCCGTTTATCTTCCATACCTCGGCCAACTACTCATTCACTCCGCTGCTTTCGGCGGGCGTGGGTACCGGAGTGGAATTGTATCGTGAAACCTACGTGCCGGTGACTGTCAATGTGATGTATAAACTCAACAACCGACGCACATCGCCCTATATTTCGCTGAGCGGAGGCTATCAGATACCCGTGGACGGTACGCGCATGACCACCACCGAAGTCTATTCCCCTTTAATGTCTGATTACATGTCTTCTTCCAGTTATTATCCGTATCCCTATTATCAGAATTCAGAACTGAAGGCTAAGGGCGGTTTTCTGCTGCACCCGGCTATGGGTTTTTTCTATCAGCTCAACGAAGGATTGGGAATGGGAGTATCGGTGGGATATCGGTTTCAGGTGTTGAATTACACCGGCGACAACGATTACCGGCTGGATGTGACTTACAATCGCTTATCTGTAAAATTAGGTTTTATTTTTAATTGAAAAAACAGCATATGAAACGCCCATGTCCAACAAAATAAAATTGGACACACAATGGCATGATTCAATAACGCATAACAAATGATAGACGCTCAATATACCCCCTTTAGGGGGTTAGGGGGCCGATAAATAAATTATAAATATATGAAACGAATTAATTATATCCTCATCCTGTTTTCGGTGGTAGCTATGGTGTCCTGCATGGACAAATATACCGAATTTTATACGGCAAATTCACCCGTTTACCTGAGTTATGACTCGCTGCGCAGTGCCGTGAAATCGGTTAATCCCACCGAACTGAATAATCCCGGGAAAATCTATTTCAAGGATAATTTCCTCTTTGTGGTGGAAAAACTGAAAGGCATTCATGTGTTTGATATGACTGTGCCTTCGAGCCCGCAAAATCTGAAATTTATCCCCGTACCCGGATGTGTGGATATTGCCATTAAAAATAATATTCTCTATGCCGATAGTTATGTGGATTTAGTGGCAGTGGATATTTCCAGTATTAATTCAGTGAAAGAAGTGGCACGGGTGAAGGATGTGTTTCCCTACACCGTACCGCCTACCAACAATGAACTGAGGGTGGAACCGGTAGATCAGACTCAGGGAATTGTAACCGCCTGGGAAGTCACCCGCCAGAAAAAGGATATCAACTATCAGAATGTACCTGTTTATCCGGTCTGGAGTTATTACGAAAAAAATTATGCCATGTATGATGCCGTAGGAGGTTTCAAAAACGGTGCAGAACTCAGTTCTTCGGGAACATCAGCAGCTTCGTACGGTAAAAGTGGTTCGATGGCACGTTTCGGATTGTATGATAAATACCTGTATTCTGTGGACAACAATCAGGTATATACATTTAATGTCCAAAATCCGGCCTCGCCTGTTAAGCTGGGAATGCAATACCTGGGTTGGAATATCGAAACCATGTTTTTGTACGACGATCACATGTTTCTGGGAACCAACAGCGGCATGATCATCGCTTCGCTGCAAAATCCGCTGATACCGACACAGGTTGGCTCCTATGCACACATCACCAGCTGTGATCCGGTGATAGTTGACAACGGCTATGCGTATGTGACCCTGCGTGGCGGACAAACCTGCCGCAACACTACCGTGAACCGCCTGGATGTGCTCAAACTTGCAGTCGATTATAAAACGGTTAGTCCCGTGGCATTTTATAACCTGACCAACCCGCACGGGCTGGGTATCGACGGGAATACGCTTTTTGTGTGCGACGGGTCGGATGGTCTCAAAGTGTATGACTGCACCGACAAAACAACCATTGACCAACATTTGATTAAGGCATTTCCGGCTATTCAGTCTTACGATGTCATTCCGGTGAATACCTCCAAATATCTCTTTATGGTTGGCGATGGCGGATTTTACCTGTATGATTACAGCAACCTGAATGATATCCGGAAAATTGCAACTATTGAAGTAAAAGAAAAAAAATAATCACCTGACAGAATTAATTCATTCACTTTTATTTTTTTACAACTATGAAAACAATTCTTTCGTTAGTAATTTCCCTGATGCTGCTCACGGCCTGTACTGTCAACGAACCCGATCCGGGTAAGACAGCCGATCCGATACAGCTCACAGCAGCTATGTAGCAACGGGTGGGACAGGACAATGAATTTTCATTCGATCTGTTAAAGAAGACGATAGCCAAAACTACCGAACGCAATGTGTTCATTTCTCCGCTGAGCGTTAGCATTGCGCTGGGAATGGTGCGCAACGGGGCTGAAGGAGTTACGAAAACGGAAATGAACTCCACGCTGAAAATGAGCGGTCTGACCGATACCGAAATCAATGAATATTACCGGTTGATGCAGACCACCCTGCCAGCACTTGATCCGAAAACAAAACTAAGTATTGCCAATTCCATCTGGATACGTGAGAGCAACGATTTTCAGGTGAAACCGGCTTTTCTCAAAACCAATTCGGATTATTTCAATACCTACATAAAATTGATGGATTTCAATCAGAAATGGGCAGTGGACACCATCAATGGCTGGGCAAACCGAAAAACAAACGGCCTGATACCCGAAGTGATTTCAACCATAGACCCCACCACCATGATGCTGCTGATGAATGCCATTTACTTCAAAGGAACCTGGGTCACGCAGTTCGATAAAAAAGCAACCGCGGAAAGTAACTTTACCAATGATGCCGCTCAGATAGTGAAAGTGAACATGATGCATGCCACCGATACTTTTGCATACGCCGAAGATGCCGGAGCACAATATATCGACATGCCGTATGGAAACAAAGCCTTCAGCATGACCGTCATATTACCGGAACAGGGGAAAACTACCACCGATATTCTCAACACAATGACTGCCGTTTCCTTTAATTCGGCACTCGACAAGTTGGTGAAGCAAAAAGTGCATGTTTATTTCCCCCGATTTAAAGTGAAACAGACTTTTTATCTCAATGATATGCTGAAGGATATGGGCATGAAAAAAGCATTTCAGGTATCGGCAGATTTAGATGGAATAGCCACACTCAAACCGCTGTTTGTGAGTTTTGTGAAACATGACACCTACGTGGAAGTGAACGAGGAAGGTACAGAAGCCGCTGCTGTGACCACCATTGGAGTGGGTACAACATCGGTGGGTCCGCCCGAAACATATTTTGTTGCCGACCGCCCGTTCCTTTTTGCTATCCGGGAGAAAAGCACCGGCATAATCCTCTTTGTCGGCAAAATGGGAAACGTGGAAAAATTCTGATGTAAAGAAGGTGTAATTTTATTTTTAACCAATAAATTTTTAACCAACAGATTATGAAGACTTATCTTATTGCAATACTGGCACTTGTTGCATTTGCAGGATGTACAGTCGGCAATCCTGTGGAAGATTTGGAAGCCAAAAAGATTGAACTTACGGCTGTACAGGAGCAGCGGGTATTTCAGGACAATGATTTTGCATTCGAATTACTCCGTAAAACGATAGCAAACACGGAGGATAAAAATGTGTTTATGTCACCGCTGAGTGTAAGTCTGGCACTGGGCATGGTGATGAACGGAGCCAACGGAACCACACTGACAGAAATACGGCAGGTACTCGGCATGAACGGGATGAATTCCACCGATGTCAATGAATACTATGAGCTGATGCAGAAAACCTTACCTGCCATTGACCTGAAAACAAAACTGAGTTTGGCCAATTCCATTTGGTACCGAAATGGGTTCAATGTAAAGCCTTCGTTTCTGAAAATTAACTCCGACTACTTCAATGCGACTTCTCAGGGACTTGATTTTGCAAGCCCTGCAGCTCTCGAAACCATCAACGGTTGGTGCAGCGACAATACCAATAAGCTGATACCCAAGGTGCTCGACCAAATCGATGGAAGCACGGTTATGTTTTTGCTCAATGCCATTTATTTCAAGGGGAATTGGGTGACCAAATTCAACAAAGATAAAACCTTCACCGGTGAATTTGTGAATGATGAGGGAAAGAACACGGAGGTGGATATGATGCAATTGAAGTCGGAATTCGGATATTATGAAGATGACGTGGCTGAATACCTTTGTATGCCTTATGGGAATAAAGCTTTCAGCATGATAGCCATATTACCCGACGAAGGAAAATCAACGGATGACGTGCTCCGGGTGCTGACAGCTGAAAAATTTTCGGATGCTGTGAAAAAGATGTCAACAGAGGAAGTTCAGGTGTACTTCCCCAGGTTTAAGGTTAAAAACAAATTTCAACTGAAACCCATGCTGCAGGCAATGGGAATGCTTCAGGCATTTGAGCCGTCGGCCGACTTTGGAGGAATATCTGATAACAGACCGCTGTGGATTGATTATGTGCAGCACGACACGTATGTGGATGTGAATGAAGAAGGTACCGAAGCTGCAGCAGTTACCACGGTCGCATTTAAGGAATCGGCCGGGTTAATGTTCAGAGCTGATAAACCGTTCCTTTTTATGATACGGGAACAAAGTACGGGAATTATCCTGTTTGTGGGAAAAATCAGCAATCCGGGTAAATACTCCTAAAAAGCTGTAAAAAGATGAAAACTGTTAATTACATATTCGCTTCGATAATCCTCTCTTTCCTCCCGTTTTTAGGTGGTTGTCACAACGATACCGATTTGTCGGAAGGATATCTCACCGCTGTAATTACCGGTTACAATCCCACTTGCGGAGCATGCATTCTTACGTTTACGGATAATGATAAGGAGGTGGAACGACTGCTGGGCATTAGCGAAAAAAATAACTACCTGGCTGTGAATTTGAATGGAGACCTGAGTACACAGCCCGGAAGGCCGATAAAAGTGAAAGTCCGCAAAGCCACCGGCAATGAAATTCCGGCTTGCAGCGGCAATTATCCTGCTGTATTTGTAATCGATTATATTTCTATTACCTTCAGCTATGAACAGGAGTTTGAAATTCCGGTAAAAGGATCGGTGCTCAGCAAGGACGAAAAATATTTGCTCCGATTTGATTCAGTATTGACTGATTCACGATGTCCGGAAGGCGTTTATTGCTTCTGGCAGGGAATAGCGGGGGTACGTCTTACCATTACCCAAAATCATTTTGCTCCTGAAACTCTGGATCTGTATACCTGGAACAGTGAGCGGATGAACTATTGTGATTCAGCCGAATATAAAAATCTGATCATCAGGTTACTCGAATTAAATCCCTATCCCTCAACCAAAGTTCGTTACGGCTATGACAGTTACAAAGCTAAAATACTAATAACCCTGAAAAAATAGAATATTATGAGCAAGTTAAAATTTATGTTTCTCTTTGCCGGTGTGTTTCTGCTCGCTGCCTGTTCGGAATACGTGGAAGAAACCTATACCTACAAAATCAACGAACCGGTATTTATGGCTGTCACCGAGTTCCGCAACTCGGTAAAGGTATCGCGGATACCACAGGAAATCCATAAGCAGGGAAAAATATGTTTCTACAAGGATTATCTATACATCTCCGAGCCCGATAAAGGTATTCATATTGTGAACAACGTTGATCCTGCCAATCCCAAAGTGGTCGGATTTATCGAAATCCTCGGGAATGCCGATATTACCGTGTTGAACGATGTGCTCTATGCTGATTCGTACATCGACCTGGTTTGGTTCGATATCTCCAATCCGGCTGCACCGGTACCCGAAGGGCGTAAGGAAAATGTATTCCCCACAGCCATTCCGCCTATGGATAACTTCTACGGCTATGATTACGAGCTATGTTCCGACAAAACGAAAGGAGTCATAGTCGGCTGGGAAGTGAAGGAAAAAAGCGGAACGTATAACAAAAGTCGCTGGTGGTGGTGGCGTGGAGGCATGACCAACGACCTGCTGATGGCAGAAAGTTATGCTAAAAGCGGCAGCAATACCGGAATTACGGGCTCCATGGCACGATTTTCAATTTATAAGAATTACCTGTTTACGGTGTTGAACAATTATATGGGAGTTTTTGATTTGAGCCAGCGCACCCCTGTGGTAGTGGCCGACAGCATCTACGTGGGATGGGATGTGGAAACAATTTTCAGCTACAAGGATTATATGTTTTTGGGTACGCCACGCGGCATGTTGATTTATAATGTCACCAATCCCGTGAAACCGGTCTATCTTTCTTCGTTCCAGCATTTCTACGGCTGCGATCCGGTGGTGGTCGAAAACGACAAGGCATTTGTGACCGTGCGTTCCGGCAATATGTGCGGACAGAATTCGAACGAACTCATCATTGTGGACGTGAGCAACGTGAAAGCCCCCAAACAACTGGCTTCCTATGCCATGACAAGTCCCAAAGGGCTGGGCATTGACAACGGTACTCTCTTTTTGTGTGACGATGGGCTGAAAGTGTATGATGCCAGCGACCCGATGGTTATGATGGGCAAGCAGTTGGCACATTACAAGGGTATGGACGGATACGATGTGATACCGTACGATAAAACCCTGATGATGATAGCCGGTGACGGCATTTACCAGTATGATTACACCGATTTGAATAATATTAAACCATTGAGCAAACTGCCCATTGGACAATAAACATTTACTTTCTGCAACTTCATCATCCCGCCGCAGTGATGCTCCGGGGTGATTTTTTTTGTAAAGAATCTTCCCTTGATAATCTACACTGCTCAATCGCAAAAAATAACCCCGCCGATATACACAGCGGGGTTATTTATGTTTATCCTATTGATATGAACTGACAATTATTTCTTTTCTTTCCTCGATTTCAGCTTTTTGATTTCCTCTTCCAGCTCTGCTATTTCTTTTTCCTGGTTATTGATGGTTTTAAGCAGGGCATTGAGTTCTTCATTCTCGATGGTGGTGGGATACTGCGCATCCACTCTGTCCAGAAAATCGGCCAGCACATTCATGTAATTGGTAAATGCTTCGTAGGGCGAAACATAGTGTGTGCCAAATGAATCGGAATGAGACATGTACCGGAAATTGTCGGTGGTCTGTAGCAGCAACCAGTCGTGTTGCAGGGGCTTGTCGTTGCACAGATGCACCCGTTCGCTTACCGCATATAGTTTGCTGAGCGCTTCGTGCTGCAGGTCGTTACCATTCCATACACTGATATCCTTGCTTTCGGCCCAGCTGGTAGGATGAGTGAACGAGAGTGAGTCGACTGCTTCCAGTTTTTTGGTAGCTTCCGAAGGCAGCACAAAACCAATACTGTGTTCGATGGCGTGAAAAGGAACAGCTTTGAGGAATTCGAAAATTCCGGATTCGGGATGCTGATAAAAACCGAGTGCTTCGTAACCCATCCACACATTGAAAATCTGCTCGCCATCGGATGCTTCGGCTATCCTGCTCACAAATTTTTCGGAAGTGAGCGGAAAATCAGCCCAGGCGCGATTGGAAAAGCGGAAAGCAATGTCGTCGCTCAGTTTATTATTGCGCACCAACAGTTTCAATTTTGGATTGGACGGGTGGTGGTAAACGTAATTCGGACTTTTCCATCCCAAAACATCTTTTACCTGCTCGATGAGTACCGTTTTATATCCCATTTTCTGCAATACCTCACCAATTTCATCGGAATAAATGAGTTCGGAATTGTGTACTGCAGTAGGTCTTTTACCGAAAAGCTGTTCGATTTTATCGGCATGCAGATTTACCTGTTCTACAAATTCGTCGGTATTGTAGAGCGAAGCCAGTGAGTGCGCATAGGGTTCAGCCAGAAATTCCACGCTGCCTGTTTTTGCCAGTTCCTGGAAACTGTCGATTACCTCGGGTGCATACTGTTCGAGCTGTTCGAGTGCCACTCCCGAAATGGAGAATGCGCATTTGAATTTTCCGTTTGAACTCCTGATCATTTCAGCTATGGTTCGGTTGGCAGGCAGATACGATTGTTCAACCATGCCGCGAATGCGCTCTTCAGCCTGAAAATCATCGTAATAATAATGATCCTGGCCAATATCGAAAAAACGGTATCGTTTCAGGCGCAGTGGCTGGTGTATTTCAAAATAAAAGCAAATGTTTTTCATATCGTTCGTTTTTTATTATTTTTTCCTTGGGTAATACTTGTTTTTAATGCATTCCGGTTACCAAATTGTAAATATCCCTCACTTTGAGTCCTGCATCGTACCATTTTATGTTATTGACTTCTTCCAGTCCCAGTTCACGCAGACTTTTATACATCGAAGGATTAGTCACAATGCTGTAAACAGCATCTGCCATAGCATCAATATCCCAATAGTCGGTTTTTATCACGTGAGTGAGTATCTCGGCGCATCCCGACTGATAGGAGATTATGGACGGGGTACCTACCTGCATGGCTTCGAGAGGCGAAATACCGAATGGTTCGGAAACCGATGGCATAATATATACATCGCTTTGCGCAAGCATTTCATGAACCTCACTGCCGCGTTGGAAACCCGGAAAATGAAAGCGATCGGCAATTCCCCGCTTGGCGGCCAGGTCTATCATAGCGTCCATCATATCGCCGCTGCCGGCCATTACAAATCGTACATTTTTAGACCGCTGAAGTACGCGGTGAGCCGCTTCCACAAAGTATTCGGGTCCTTTCTGCATGGTAATACGTCCCAGGAAGGTGACAACCTTATCCTTACGCGGTTTTTTTACAAAACTTTCCACGTGTTCGAGTGGCTCAACAGCATTGTGCACCGTGGTTACCTTACGCGGGTCCTGATGATATTTTTCAATCACTATTTTCCGGGTCAGGTTGCTCACTGTAATGATATGGTCGGCTATGTCCATACCGGTTTTTTCGATATTGTACACAGTCGGATTTACTTTTCCGCGGCTACGATCAAAGTCTGTAGCATGAACATGAATGACCAGTGGTTTTCCGGTAATCCGTTTTACAAATACACCGGCAGGGTAGGTGAGCCAGTCGTGTGAGTGGATCACATCAAATTCGAGCTGATGAGCCAGTACACTCGCTACTGCCTCGTAATTGGATATCTCTTCAATCAGATTGTCGGGATAGCGACCTGAAAAGTCAATACAACCAAGATCGTTGGTAAAAATGCGTGTAAAGTCGTATTTAATGCCATTGCGAAGCCAGAAATATTCATCGGGATGCATTATCTTGCCGATTCGGTTATTGACATGCTCCCACGTATTGTCTTTCCAAACAACAGGAACGTTGCAGGCACCGATGATTTTCAGAAAACTCTGATCTTCGTCGCCGTGAGGTTTGGGGATAACAAAGGTGATTTCCATGTCCTGTTGGAGCGACATCCCTTTGGTAAGTCCGTAACTTGCAGTGCCCAAACCGCCTAAAATATGGGGAGGAAACTCCCATCCAAACATAAGTGCTTTCATACCGTTGTTTCGTTATCGTATTTTTTCAACATATCCAATACTCTCAATATTTCGGCTACACTCATGGCAAACGAAGGTGCTCCGTGCCCTTTGAACGGTGGATTTCCATCGAACAATTCGGATAGTGAACCCACGCAAAGTTCGGTCATTTCGGCTTCAAATCCATTGAGCATACGTTCAATAAAAGATTTTCCACTCTTCTTGTAAATTCTCAGATATGCACTGGCAAAAGCTCCGAATGTGAATGCCCAAACCGGACCGTTGTGGTAGTTCCAGTCCCTTTCCTTTTGTCCGCCGATATATTCCGGGCGGTACGAACCGCTTTTGGGGCTGAGTGAACGCAATCCCTTGGGTGTGAGCAATTCACGTGTGGTGATATCCAGGATGGATTTTCGTTGTATTTTGTCGAGCGGGGAGAAGGGCAGCGCCACTGCCATTATCATATTGGGCCGAACTTCTTCATCGTTGTAGTCATCAGCCACATAATCGTAGAGATAAGTTCCGTTCCAGAATATTCTTACAAATGCATCCCGGGCTATTTCTGCCTGATAGTTGAGCAAGTCCGATGATTGTTCGTTGCCGCTGTAATTTTCGAGCAGGGAAGCAAATTTCAGTGCATTGTACCACAAGGCATTGATTTCGACTACGTAGCCGGTGCGCGGAGTGATGGGTCGTCCGTTTTCCACGGCATTCATCCAGGTGGCGGGTTTATCGGTGCCGTTGACATAGAGCAACCCGTTGTTGTGCATGATCAGATTGGGATGGTTCTGTTTGCGGATGTAATGGATAATTTTGGCAACCAGTTTTCCAAAACGGCTTGCCGCCTCTTCCATGGTCCTGTGTGTGGAAAATTGCTGGACGGCCAGTATGAAATAGAGGAAAACATCGGGATCATCAATGCCTTCGAGCACGAAGCCCTCGCGTTCGCCTTCCATAAACCGTTCGATTTCAGGTATTGCTGTGTCAATGATTGCATCGAAATAATCCATCCGGTCGATGAGGATGGTACTGGATACCAGTGACACAAATTCATCGCGTGCCCGTGCTCCGAACCAGGGATATCCGGCCATGAGGTAAGTTTTATCGCCTACGCGTTTGTAGAATTGTTCGGCTGAATTTTTCAGGGTAGAAAACATGTCGGAACGTTGAATGCGGCGGGTAAGTTCCTTATCCCAGAGGTTTTTAAGTGTTCGGGGCGAAACTTCGGTAACACCTCCCGAGAAGATGATTGATTCGCCTTTCTTTATCGGCATTTCAAAGTATCCAGGTACCAACAAATCCTCCTTAAAGGCATATCCGCGTTCCTGTTCCTTGTAGTATTCAATGTTTTTATTCCAGTCGGGCTGATGCACGTAGGTATTGGTTTTTGAGAACTGCATGCAAAGGTTTGGATATCCCTCGTACATCTTCATGCTGATGCCATTCTGCAATTCGGAGTACGAGGTATTGGCGATGTTATTCTGGTGAGTAAGTTCGTTCACACTCCGGAATGCCAGAAAAGGCTTGAATCGCAGCAGGGTGGGTGAGTGCGCTTCAAGCAGGGTATATTTAATCAGAATCCGCGGTTCGAACGATACGAGCATTCTTTCTTTGGATAGAATAACACCTCCTACGCGGTAAATGGTGCGGGAAATCAATTCGCAATCAAATTCCCGAATGTACTTATGTCCGTTGGGGAAGTAGTTGTTACCTTCATACCTGTGAACTCCAAGGTTAAATTCAGCACCGTGCTGTATCACCGTTTCGTCGAGCGAGGAAAGTAGTACATGGTTCGAGTTGTCGATATCGGGAAGAGGCATCACCAGCTGACCATGATATTTTCGGGTATTACAGTCGATCAGGGTTGTAAAATTATACGTTCCTGCCCGGTTGGTTCTGATCATCTCTTTTGAGATTGATTTCTCGAGATTCATCAGAAGCGTTTTGTCAAAGTTTAAATAGCTCATTTTTCAAAAGATAATGTTTGTTAAGGCTTTCACAAAAATAGAAATAAAGAATAGATAAACAAAATTAAAATGAAAGAGTTTTTTGATTAATTTCATAGCTATTGTAAGTAAGCGATAGATTTTTCTTATTTGTCAATAAAAAAAAGAGTTGAAAATGAATTCAACTCCTTTAATTAAATTGGATTATCTAACTAATTACCAAACTTCTTCTACCTGATCAGCCACTTTATATCCCGGGGTCTGTTTGAGCAGCGGGTCTGCATTCAGCGTAGCTTTGTCAATTGGCCACAGCACTTTGTACTTCTCGGTAGATTTCAATACCGGTGTGGTAGTGTATGCCGAAGCAGCATCAAATGCCAGCGGCTGTCCTGTTAGAGCATCTTTCATGCGGATAACGTCGTACCAGCGTTTGCCTTCATAAACAAATTCTTTATCTCTTTCCTTCAGGATTGCATATTCATTGGTTTTGAAATCGGCATTAACAAAGGCGTCTGTAGCGGCTACATAATCTGTGCCATAAGCACGCTGACGAATCTGGTTAATGTACTGAGCAGGATTTCCACCTTTCATATTCGCCACTTCGGCGAGCATGAGCAACACATCGGCATAGCGATAGATCGGTTCATTGCAATCATACACACGTGAACCGGTTGAATTGATTGATCCCACAAATTTTTTCATCACCGTTCCTTTAACCACTCCTTTATTGTCATAATACTCCATAAAAGTGGCAGCACGTCTTTTGTCTTTATTGGCAAAACTTTTCCAGAAATCGAGTGTGTATTCATAACGTTGAATACCTGTATTCTTGAGATTTAAAGGGTCACCCAGGCGTACCCCGGCTTTATCATAAAACAGGTTGATACTTGCATCTGCGTATAAGAATAAGGATACATCGCTTGTGGCTTCACCATCGGCGTAATTTATTGCTAAAATGATTTCTTTATTAGCTTTATTGTTGCTGGCGAAAATTTTGTCAAAATCAGTCAGTAAACCGAAATTTGTATTGTTCTTAACATCATTCAGATAACCTTCAGCTGCTGCAGGAGTTTGATTGCCCAGTGAAACTTTAGCTGACCACAGATACACTTCGGCTGCCAGCATTTGAGTGGCTGCTTTTGACCAGGTCACATTATTAACCCAATCTTTACCGGCAGAAGCAAAATAATCCAGCGATTTTTTCAAATCGGCTTTGATAAAGTCCATCGTTTCTTTTGGTGTTGAGCGACCGGTATAAAGTTCATCGGCAGTTACCTGACCATCAAGTACTTTTACTTTGTTAACCAGTGGAACTCCACCGTAGGCACGATACAGTTTGAAATAGTGAAATGCCCGGATGCCATAGGTTTGTGCTAACAGAAAGTCAACGGTTGCTTTGTTGCTTTTATGCATTTCACTGTCTTCTATATTTTGGATCAGTAAGTTGCAGTCAAAAACATTGCCATAAACACTTCCGGCACCGCCCCACTGACTCACTCCCGGGATGTCGCCCGAAATTTTGTTGCCTTTTATATCATCATTATATGTCGATACATTCTGTGAGCTGGTACCGGTAACCTGGAGTCCTCCACGAGCTTCCCCAAGGATAAAATCGCGGGTAAAATGTGTACTTCTCAAGTCCAGATGCATCCCGTTAACATATGCCTGAACCTGTGGCACAGTCTGCCAGTAGTTGGCGTTGCCATAATAGTCTATTGGACCCAGATTAAGGCTGTCGCAGGCAGTAAATGTGAGAGCTAATCCCAGCGTTGCTGCCGATATATATTTCATTATTATTTTTTTCATATTAATATTGCTGTTATATAGTTAATGTGACTTAGAAAGTAATGTTTAATCCGAATGTAAGAATACGTGGTAAGCTATATCCTGCATCCTGTATACCACCACCTTTTTCAGGGTTAGCCAACGTTTTGGCAGCAGTTAAGTATCCTAAGTTCTGACCGGTAACCGAAAGATCCAGTTTTTCAATCTTGGCTTTGTTGATCAGTGTACGGGGGAATGAATAGGAAAGTGAAACCTGACGGAATGACAGATAATCGCCTCTGTAGGTGAAAATTGTAGAATTGCGGTAATTTCCTTTTCCCAACTGGTCAGCCCATTGATATGTAGGATATTTAGCATTCGGATTATCCGGTGACCAGGTATCATTCACGTCGGTAGTCATGTTGTAGGTGCCCTGAGCATTAGCAAGTATCCAGGGTAAGCGGTAATCCATCATGTAGAAACCAAGTGCATAGTCAAAAGCTGCATACAACGAGAAATTTTTGTAGTTTAACGTTGAATTAAAACCACCAAACCAATGGGGTGTTGTATTACCTGCTTTTACCTGATCGTAATCGTCAATAATATTATCACCGTTTACGTCTTTCCATTTCACATCACCCGGTTGGATGGGGAAACCCTTGCTGGCGACTTTTTCTGCTTCAGTCATGGCAGCCCAGTTGTCTTTGCCGTAAAGTGTACGTGTGGTACTCCCAAAGAAAGTGGTAGGTTTCACAATCATGTTCGAAGGAATTTCACTTACGTCCTTGTATATCCCTTCCGACTGGAACACATAAAGTACGCCCGGTTCCTGACCTTCCTGATAACCTCCTACCCAC
>CALMZF010000378.1 GCA_937870645.1 uncultured Paludibacter sp.
AGGTTACGGCTAATGTCATATATGCCTTCGTATTTGTCGGAAAATGGCTCCCAAAGGTAGTTCCGGTCATTCTGATGAACAATAAATATTGATTTGCTTCCTGTAATTTCGGCCGCTTCGGTAATTTTATCGTCGGTATAATAGGGGAAGAGTGCAAAATCGGCATTTTTGCGGCCGGCTGATAAGGCTCCGTTGCTCGAAACGAACATCCAATGGTTGGAATTGCTAACGATGCTCATAAAAAACGGACGCATTTCGTTTACATTAGCGATCATGTAGTAATTTTCGCCGTCAATGGTACAGAAATTCCCGGTTATTTCTTTTTTTTCAAAGAATGCGGTGTTTTTTCCGATAGAAATAGGTTGAAGTTCACTCATAACATTGAAATTTTTGAAATTATTAATTTTCCCAAAAATAGAGTGTCAGTATGTGAATACCTAATAAATGACCTATACAAAAAATATACAGCTACAAATAAAAATAATGTTGAATGATATTGAAGGGGATGGTATGTTAATTGCCTGAATAATAGGTGTGTAGAAAAACAATTAGAATCTAAGAAAAAGAAAAATCTGGTATTTTTTTTGAGAGTTGTAAAGTTGTGTTAAGTTAATGTTAAGGTGCATTTTATAAGCTGAGTGGATAGGCTACAAGCTCAAAATGTAATCTGTAAGATTTTCTTTGTGATCTAATTCCATTTTTCTTCGCAGTCTGAAACGTTTAACTTCAACACTTTGCGGTGAGATGTTGAGCATGGGTGCTATTTCCTTCGACGATAAATTCAGGCGTAAGTAGGCGCAAAGTTTCAAATCGTTGGGTGTGAGAGCCGGATGTAGCTCTTTGATTTTTTTCAGGAAATCTCTGTCGGTATTGTTAACAACGGTTTGGAACGATTTCCAGTCGCCGGTATTATCCAGATTTTCATCAATGATTTTTATGGCAGATTTTATAGTTGGATTTTCTGTATCCTTTTGCAATTTTAATCGAATGTTGCTGAGTAATTCATTTTTCTTTATTACAGCCATTGTAGCCGAATTCAGTTCCCGGTTTACCGATTCTATCTCGCAATTCAAATTCTCGTTTTTCAGATTGCTTATTTCTTTCTCATTTAACAGCTGCATCAATTTTTTGTCCTGTTTTATTTTTTCGGCTTTTTTATTGTATCTAATCCTGTAAACGCGGTTAATAATAAATATAAGTAAGATAAACAGTGCAGCATAAACCAGCAACATCCATCCGGAAGCATACCAGTGGTTGGCAATGATAAAACGAAATGAAACTATATTTGTCGTGATCTTATTGCCCACTTTAGCCCGAACCTGAAAAGTGTATTTGCCAGACGGAAGATTTTTAAATGCAATTTCAGCTTCATTCGTCCACTCGCTCCAGTTGTCATACAATCCTTCTAATCTGTACTGATATTTTGAGAATGTAAATTTATCGAATTCAGGAACATTGTAGCTGAATTTGATATTGTTTTCATTTGCCCTGAGCCTGTAGTTTTTTGAAAGTACAGGGATGTAACTTGCTTCCTTGTTCAATCTGTTTTTTTCAATTGAACTTAGTTGAATAATATATTCTTTATCCGTCAGTTCATTCAAATTAAATAAGATATAACCATTTGTATTTCCCAATAAATAAATGTCGTTGTCCAAATGCAATAAGTTTTCAAAACCGACAACATTTTCTCTTAAAAACAAGGGCAATGCTACACGATGTATATTGGGCTTGTTGTTAATTTTGCCGGATGTAATGGCTATAATATTGTCCCTGGTGAATGCCCAGTACGTTTGATCTTTACTCTGTAGGATTTTACCCGATAGGTAAGAGTCATCTTCTAAAATCAGTTTCGAAAACTCTTTTTCTTTTATAAATCTCTTTTTTTGCTCCTGATACTCGTAAATACCTGACTCCGCAAAATAAAGTAATTTACCGTTGTATTTTACCAATCCAGAATTTGAACTTTGGGGAGCGGTCGTATCAATTTCAACTTTTTTTATTTTTCCATAATCGGAAGTTATATCCAATTTATATACACTTTTATATTCGTGATTAACAAATATTTGATTGTTTGGCATCATTTCAAAATTTCGGCTCGAAATATCAAATCCCTGTATTTTATTTCTGTAGCGCCAATTTCCTGTTGACTTCTCCAATATATTCAATCCCTCATAATTCCCCTGAATGAGCAAATTTGGATTACTGATCAATTGCTGGATATCCCATGTGCCTAATTGATTGCAGACTAAGTCGGCTTTGTCGTCTGTAACGATGAACGTACCCGAATTGTGACCGCAAAACAACGTGTTGTCAATCACTTTTAACACCCAAACTTGTCCTTTAGTGCCATCTATCAGCTTAAAATTGTCGTTTGTCTTTGCTGTTTTATAGAACAGACCCTGATTGGTTCCTACATATAAATTATTCTGATGAAAAGCAGCTGCGTAAACAGTTCCGAATACTCCCTTCGTATCATTAAATACCCGAAAAGGCGATGTGTAATTCAGCACACCGATACCATTGTCCAAGCCAAACCAGATATTGTTGTCAGCATCTTCAAATAGAGAGAGTACAGTGTTGTTTTGTAACCCGCTTTCTTTATCGATGTGTGTAGTAATTGTTCCGTCTTTCGACATAAGATAAACACCCTCGCCAATTGTGCCCAACACAAAACTTCCGTCATGCAACTGCAAGCTGCAGTAAATGCTCAGTGAGTTGATTTTGCTTGTTGCCGGGGTATGCCATTGAGAAATTTGTCCGTTTTCAAAGATATAAAATCCTTTTTCCTGTGTTTGAATGAGCAATTTATTTCGATAATCAAAAATATTAATGATGATATTATCCCTTAAAACAGGTGCATCAGAAATTAATAACGTTTTTCCGTTTTCAAGTCGAAACACACCTTCATCCTTCTTTTGAAAATAGATTTGATTGCCAACCGGAAATATCTTTGGCAGGTTGGGTTTTGAATTAATAATTCGAAAGGTATTTTGAACCGTGTCAAAAATATATATCCTGTGTAATGACTGAAAAAGTATCCATTGTTGATAGCCGATAATATTCCAGAATTGCTCATCTTCCAATAGTTTATTTTTAATTTCACGGCTGAGCGAAGTGTATTTCAGATTGAGGAATTCATCTTTTACCCAATATCCAAATTCTTGGTAACATCCTGTATAAATTCGTTTTCCCTTTGCGAATACAGAACGCATAATCGTTCGGTTTGGCGATGGATACAGTGTCCATCTTGAACCGTTGAATTCCAATAGTCCTTTATTATTGGCCAGATATATCAATTTAGTATCCGATTGAGAAATATCCCAGTTTTGAGTTTCACCGTGATACATTTCGGGGGTGAAGTTTTGGAAAGGAAACAATTCCTGAGCTTGCGATGAATGCAAGACAGAAAACGATATAACTGCTAAAAGAAGCCTTAGTTGATACATATGATAACATTTAATCATTATTTTAACCCCGGAAATTATTCTCATCCAGCCAATAATTCCGTGATTATCAGCCTGTAATTTCAAATTGTAAATAATTGCATCATTCTGAATTTGTGTTTTTATATTGGTTGCTTCAACACGATGTAATAATGATTTTCAATAAAATAAGCCGAAATTACTGGCAAAAAGAATTATAATTTGATATATGTCAACCAGTTGACGGTCAGTGATAAGTAAGCGGTATTTTCAACGACATAATGCAAATGTAACGAATTGTCATTGGTTTTTGTTGAGAATTTCAGAATAAATTTTTAACTTAGACCAAAATATTTTCATATTATTTTAGTTATCGTGTAATAGTTCTTGTTTTACGTATAATTGTAGTCTAAGTATATGGAATTTATCAGAAAATTAAAAGAAAAAGCGAAAGTACTGAAAACTGAGATTATTGCCATTTATCTTTCGATGAGAGACAGCCGAACTCCATTGTTGGCAAAAATAATGATTTTCATTACTATCAGTTATGCATTTAGTCCCATCGATTTGATACCAGATTTTATTCCGGTACTTGGTTATCTGGATGATTTAATCATTCTTCCACTCCTGATTGCGATTTCCATCCGGTTAATTCCCGGCGAAGTGTTGGAGGAGTGCCGCACGAAAGCCAGACAAAACATACAGGTAAATAAAAACGCAGGAATTTTCGCTACAATTATTATTTTATTGTTGTGGATTTTGATACTTGTAGCTTTAATTACCAAACTGACCTGATGGCTGGTTCTAAACTGTCATAAATCGTTACTTATTGCCTGCTCCGTTTATTTTCCGTACCTTTGCACAAAATTCAGCATCCCGTCAGTTTAATGTTTGAACTTGTGAAAGAAGAACGGATGCGTATATTATTCTATGACATTTGACCAATTAGATCTTGTTGAGCCGATCTTAAATGCTCTTCAACACGAAGGTTACACCCAGCCAACACCCATTCAGGAAATTTCAATACCCATCGTACTTCGCGGCCAGGATTTATTAGGATGCGCGCAAACCGGCACCGGAAAAACGGCTGCATTTGCCATTCCCATCCTGCAACAGTTGCACCTCAATAAAGGCAACGACCGCTCACCGCGAAAAATAAAAGCATTGATTGTAACTCCCACACGCGAACTCGCCATCCAGATAGATGAAAGTTTTGCTGCATACGGCCGGTTTCTGAACCTGCGCCACACGGTGGTGTTTGGCGGCGTATCGCAGGGCAATCAGGTAGGTACCCTCAAAGCAGGTGTAGATGTACTTATTGCCACTCCGGGACGTTTGCTCGATTTGCACAACCAGGGCTATGTGAAGCTGAACGACCTGCAGATTTTTGTGCTCGACGAAGCAGACCGCATGCTCGATATGGGGTTTATTCACGATGTGAAAAAACTGATAAAAATCATTCCTGCCAAACGGCAATCGCTGTTTTTCTCGGCTACCATGCCCGATACCATCCGTTCGCTGGCATCCACCATACTTACCAATCCCGAAGAAGTGGAGGTAACTCCTGCTTCGACTACGGCCGAAACGGTACAGCAGGAAGTGTATTTTGTTGATGCGGCAAATAAAAAAGACTTGCTGGTGCATATCTTGCAGGATAAGTCGATAAAAACCGCACTGGTTTTTACCCGCACCAAACACGGCGCCGATAAAGTGCAGCGGCTGTTGGTGAAATCCCACATCAAAGCGGAAGCCATTCACGGCAATAAATCGCAAAATGCCCGCCAGAATGCGTTGAATAATTTCAAAGACCGCACGACACGTGTGCTGGTAGCTACCGATATTGCTGCCCGCGGCATCGATATTGATGATCTGAACCTGGTAATCAACTACGAAATACCTAATATCCCCGAAACCTACGTTCACCGCATTGGCCGGACGGGCAGGGCAGGGCTCGACGGTAAGGCTGTGTCGTTTTGCGATATCGAAGAAAGGGATTATCTGCGGGATATCCAGAAGCTGATCTCCATTCAGATACCGGTAGTGACCGATCATCCGTTTCCGGCCGAAAATCTGCCGCCCGAACCAAAGCAAAAGACAGCAGGTAATCAACCCAAAAAACAAAAATCCGGTCACAGAGCCAATCCAAACAAACCTCAGATACAGCATGCACGCACTGCCGTCAACAAACCATCGACTGTGGGTGCTTCCAAAGAAGAAGCCTCCAAAAGCAAAGTTGTTTTTGTTCCGAAGAATAAAGTGGGTGCAAACGCCAAAACAGAAAGCGGACCGAATAAATATTGGGGCAGAAACCGTTAGTTGTGAATTATTTGTTATTTTTGCAACTATGAACCAGCTGCACAAAGAAATAAAAACCTATACATTTTCCGAAAAATCGGAAAACAGTTCCGGTTTTCCGCTCATCAGGCGGGAGGATGCCAAACGCAACTCCCGCGAGACCCCCGAAAACCCACACCGCCATGACTATTACACCATATTTTTCTTTGAAAAGGGTGAAGGTACTCATTTTATCGACTTTATGGAATATAAGGTGGAGGATAGTACGGTTTATTTTATTCTTCCCGGGCAGATGCATCAACTGGTGCTTACCACCCAACCTGTGGGCTGGATTATCACGTTTACCGAAGAGTTTCTGATAGCCAACTCCATTCCCGAAAAACTGATCAACGATATTTATCTGTTCAATGATTATGGTCAGTCGCCGCCCTTGCCGGTGAGAGATAAGGACTTGCCGGTGTACAAAAATCTCATCGAACAGATGTACCATTTCTCTCAGTCACTGGAAACCTACACGCTCGAAGCAGTAGGGTCACTGGTCAAGCTGTTTCTTATCCAGAGCAATAATCATTGTTCGCTGCGCAAAAACAACAATCTACAATTAATTGAAACCGGAAACCACATTCTCCGTACATTCAAACAACGGTTGAGTGAAAAATATGCCCGCCATCACATGGTATCGGATTATGCTGCTGATCTGGCTGTTACTGCCGATTACCTCAACAAAACGGTGAAAAACCTGACCGGAAAATCAGCTAAAGATCACATTCAAAGTAAATTAATCACCGAGGCCAAGCGTTCGTTGCTTTTCAGTAATATCAGCAATAAAGAACTGAGTTATGAACTTGGTTTTGAAGAATCGGCTCATTTCAATAACTTTTTTAAGAAAATAACCGGTCAGACACCCTCCGAATTTCGTGCTTTTGCACGTCAGTCCTGATTTTTGCAATTCCTTACCCGATTTCATTACTTTCGACCGCATTTTGCTGCCGTATCTTTGCATTGTCAAATAAAACAAAAAAAGATATGAAAACAATTTTGCATAAATCATCAACCCGCGGCCATGCCAATCACGGCTGGCTCAATACACATCACACATTTAGTTTCGCCAATTATTACAACCCTGAACGGGTGCATTTTGGTACCCTGCGCGTGCTCAACGACGACTGGATTGCCGGAGGCGAAGGTTTTGGGAAACATCCCCACGACAACATGGAAATTATAACCATTCCACTCAAAGGCGGTGTAGAACATCAGGATAGCATGGGCAACAAAGGAGTTATCAAAGCCGGTGAAGTGCAGGTAATGAGTGCCGGAACCGGAATTTTCCACAGCGAATTCAATGCTAACCCCGATACAGCACTCGAATTACTTCAAATCTGGGTTTTTTCCAACAAAAAGAATGTCACACCGCGCTATCAGCAGATGACGCTGGCCGATCTGCAAAAACCCAATGAACTTTATCAAATTCTTTCTCCATCAGCCGATGATGCCGGTGTGTGGATACATCAGAATGCCTGGTTTCATCTCGGTGATTTGTCGGCAGGCTGGGAGGGAAGCTACACCCTGAAAAATCCGCAATCAGGCGTGTACGTTTTCATCATTGAAGGAGAAGCTGCGGTTGCCGGAATCGAACTAAGCAGAAGGGACGGACTGGGCATTACCGATGCACAGGAAATTCAAATTGCCGCAAAATCAGACACAAAAATACTAATTATGGAAGTTCCAATGAATTGATTGATAATAAATTAAACAACAATATATAACTAAGAAATTAAATTAAAACAAAAATTAAAAAACAAAAATTATGAATGCAATTAAAAGATTTTTAGCCACAGACACACAAAGCTGGTCATTATTAATCGCCCGTCTGGCATTAGGAGTAGTGATTTTACCTCACGGAATGCAAAAAGCCCTTGGCTCATTCGGTGGTTATGGAATTACCGGAACGTTAGGATTTTTCGAAAGTTTAGGATTACCCGTTTTTATTGGATTTCTGGGAATTCTGGCTGAGTTTGTGGGTGCCATCGGTGTTATTCTCGGAGCCGGAACACGTTTTATGGCTTTCTCCATTTTTCTGATGATGAGCGGTGCCATGATTATGGGCGGACACATTAATAATGGCTTCTTCATGAACTGGTACGGAGCACAACCCGGAGAAGGAATTGAATATTTCATCCTTGTATTAGGTCTTGCATTGTCACTGATTGTTGGCGGAAGCGGAAAATTCTCGGTGGACAACCTGATTTCACGCAAACTGAAATAACAATATTTTATCTTAATAAAAAAACCGATGCGCTTGTATCGGTTTTTTTATTAATGCATAGTAACAATTTACTGCAACGAAATAGATTATTAACTTAACAGATTAAAAATAAAGAGACTGTATCCTTACGGATAACAGCCTCCTATTACACTCATTAAGGACTTTTGAACTTATTTCTTTATGACTTTCGTCATTTCGTTATTCACCTTAATCAGATAAATACC